>NZ_VPEA01000014.1:0-41584 GCF_013417365.1 Acinetobacter sp. YH12252 | reverse complement strand
TTCATAATCTCTTAATGATCTTCTCGATGCTTCGTCAGCATCAAGCTAGGTCGGCTATATTACGCTTTATTTCTAAAGTGTCAACTGGTAATTTAAATTATTTTAAACTTTCTTTCTAAAACCCAACTCAATCATTCTTAACCAAGTCATTGTTTTATCAGAAGTTTTAATCTTCATCACCGCCGATGGATGTGCATTATAGGTGAAATATTTCGCCTTGCAACCCCTCTTTTTAAGTTTTATGAGTTTTTTAGTCCGAACGGTTATTTATTCGGCAAAATCATTTAGATCTGTATTATTCTTGCTCAAAATTAGCAGTATGCTTATTTTCCAATATTAGCTACACTACTTTTATGTTCATTCGTGTTGTATTGAAATGACTCAAAATTTAAAAATAATAACCTTGCTGTCATTTGTAGCAATGCAAACACCTATTTTGTATGCTGCACCTGCATCAAATCTTTATAACACTACATTCTCCATTTTAGCGTATGCAAAATGGCAAGCTAGCACGCCCAAACTTTGTGTCGTAAATCAAGATAATATTGCACAACAATTCAAAAAACATGCCCCATTACATAATAAATATGACATTCAACCCATTCAAAGCCATGAAATATCTAAAAGTAATTGTCAAATATTAATTTTTTCTACGCTTTCTGCTGCACAAGAACAACATACCTTAAATACTCAAGTTCGATTTCCAGCCCTATCTATTAGTTTAAACAATCTGGAATGTGAAACTGGCAGCGCTTTTTGTCTTTATAAAAAAAATGATAACTATGCTTTTAAAGTCAACATGGAAAGCTTGACTCAATCTCAAGTGCATATTGATCCGCGTGTATTACTGCTTGCAAAAACATCGGAGTCAAACTCATGAAGCAGTTATACACTCCAATTACCTTGCATCAATTATTCACACGCGCACAACTCACTATCTTTGCTCTGACTTTTACAATTTGTTCAATGATTTTTCTGGTCATTTCAACCTACACCATGAACACCTTCGCAAAAAATAGTTTGCAAAGTTTATCTGCAGCATTAAATGAACGTATTCAACCAGCTGTTGTATTCAATGACCAAATAACACTGAACGAAATTCTGTCTGAACATACGCAGCGTTATTCTATTCGTTCAATTGAAGTACGCTCACCTAAACAGACACGTATTGCCTTTATTGAACAGCAAGGTCTAGAGCATTTTTCAATTCAGGCTTTATTGGACTATCTGTTTTTTAATCATCCTGTTCGGCTGAGTATTGACCATGATCAGCAAAACTATGGTGAGTTGGTGGTGTATGGAAACTCTAGTGACTTGGTCAGTTTTTTTTATAAAATCGTTTTAGGATTAATTTTCGGTTTTATTTTGCTTTTAATTGCTGTGTTTTGGTCAATTAATTCAATTTATCAATATCTCATGCAATCTTTAAGTTCTATTGTCAGCTCGGCACAGGAGATCAGTGCACAAAAAAATTATAAGCTGCGCGTTTCAAGTTCAGATATTCAAGAACTTCATGAACTAAGTTATGCCTTTAATGGCTTACTCAATGAGATTGAACAATCCCATAAGAATTTATTGGTTGAAAATCATAAATTGCAATTTCAGTCGCAATACGACAATTTAACGCAGTTGCCAAATCGTAATTATTTTTATGAAACACTGTTTAAGCTATTTACCCAGCCTTCTGCTACGGCTGCAGTATTTTTTTTAGACATTAATAACTTTAACCAAATCAATAACCAATTTGGGCATTTGACGGGCGATAATATTTTACGTGATTCATCACATTGTCTAATTCAGATTTTGCCCTCACATGCGTTTGTTGCGCGTTTAGGTGGCGATGAGTTTGCAGTAATCTTAACTGGCTCACACTCCACCGCAGAATTAGAGGATTATTGTCAAAAGATTCATGCTTGCTATACCTCTACATTTAAGTATGAACAGCAACAAGTTTCCTTAAATGTCAGTATTGGCGTAGCATTGATTGAATATGCAAAAACTCCTGAAAATTTAATTGCCGATGTCGATCGCGCAATGCTCAAAGCCAAACGTGATCAATCAAAATGGTATATTTCACCTCAATCAAACAATAAACAGGTTCCTTATGCTTAAAAAGGTTCTGATCACTTCCCTCATTTTAGTTATGGTTTCGCTCAGCGCATGTATGAGCTTAGGCAATGTCAGCTATAAACAAGCACGTATGCTTAAAAATGAAGGGTTTGTTTTGAGTGATGATGGCTGGACCTTAGCCCTGCCTGAACGCTTGTTATTTGGTTTTGATGAATACGCCATTCAAAATAGCCAAAAAGAACGCCTCAACCAATTGGCACAACAGCTGCATAAATATGACTTGGATAAACTCAAGTTTATTGGTCACACAGACAACGTAGGTTTAGCCAGCTACAATCAAACCCTATCGGAAAAACGCGCCCAAAATGTGGCTCAGATCTTTTTAGATCAGGGTTTTGAAAGAAAAAATATTCAGGTGATTGGACGTGGTGCAACACAACCAATGGTAAGCAATGACACACCAGCAAATCGTGCCACCAACCGACGCGTCAATGTGACGATTGTGCCTTAATAAAAAAGACACTAAAACTTTTCTTATATTGAGCCTCATTCTTGAGGCTTTTTTATGCCGACCAATAACTAATATGAAGCCAATTTTAAACCTAACAAGGCTTTCACAAATTTCAGGCATAAAAAAACCACTTAACGCGGTATCTTTATTGACTTGACCATTTCTACTTAGCATCTGTTCTATTTAAAAAATGGTCGGAGCAGTAGGATTCGAACCTACGACCCCCTGGTCCCAAACCAGGTGCACTACCAGGCTGTGCTATGCTCCGAAATTGGGGTGAATGACGGGATTCGAACCCGCGACAACTGGAATCACAATCCAGGGCTCTACCAACTGAGCTACATCCACCATCATGTTTGGTTCTTTTATACCAAGCTACCAAAAAATGGCGCGCCTGACAGGATTCGAACCTGTGACCATCCGCTTAGAAGGCGGATGCTCTATCCAACTGAGCTACAGGCGCATGACCGATGATACATAATATCATGCGATACGTTGCCTTGAAGAATTGGTCGGAGCAGTAGGATTCGAACCTACGACCCCCTGGTCCCAAACCAGGTGCACTACCAGGCTGTGCTATGCTCCGATTCATCTCAGCTTTTTGTGTATCGCACATCGTGCGGTACGGTGTGCATTCTAGGCGCGACGCCCGAAGACGTCAACACCTATATTTAAAAAAAATTAAAAAAAAGCTTCAACCGTATATTTATCAAGCATTTTTGATATTTTTCAATCAATTTTAGCGTTTTAAGCTCGCACTGAAATTCAACATACGATCTAGTGGTAATTTAGCACGTTCTGCCATGGCAGGTTCAACGAATACTTCTTGATCACCTGTTTGCAATACATGCAAAATTCCATCCAATTCATTCATCGCCATCCACGGGCAGTGTGCGCATGAACGACAGGTTGCACCCTCACCTGCAGTTGGTGCTTCAATTAGAATTTTATTTGGTACAGCTTGCTGCATCTTGTAGAAAATACCGCGGTCTGTTGCCACAATTAAACGCTCGTGTGGCAAAGTTTTTGCCGCTTGAATAAGTTGCGAGGTACTGCCCACTGCATCAGCTACATCAATAACTGATTCTGGTGATTCTGGATGCACCAAAACTGCTGCATCCGGATACATGGCTTTCATATTGGCTATACCGCGTGAACGGAATTCTTCATGCACAATACACGAACCATCCCAAAGCAGCATATCTGCGCCAGTTTTCTTTTGAATATAGCGTCCTAAGTGCTGATCTGGCGCCCAAATGATTTTTTCACCTAAGCTATCGAGATGTTCAATAATTTCAACCGCACAGCTTGAGGTAACGACCCAATCTGCACGCGCTTTTACCGCAGCGGACGTGTTGGCATAAACCACGACTGTATGATCAGGATGCGCATCACAGAAGCGGCTAAACTCATCGACAGGACAACCTAAGTCTAGCGAACAAGTCGCTTCTAAAGTTGGCATAAGAATGGTTTTTTCTGGCGATAAAATTTTGGCAGTTTCGCCCATAAATTTTACACCAGCTACGACCAACGTGGTTGCCGCATGATCACGACCAAAACGTGCCATTTCCAGTGAATCCGAAACACAGCCACCTGTTAATTCAGCCAGTTCCTGTACTTCAGGATCGCAGTAATAATGGGCAACCAAGACAGCATTGTGCTTTTCGAGTTCTGCTTTAATTTGCGCAAATTTTTCCTGCTTGGCTTGCTCACTCAAATGATGTTCTTTGGTTTCACCCAAGCGATCTAAATGCGCCTGCACAATTGATTTGGCTTCATTGGCAATTAAATTGGTCGCATCATTCATAACAACGTCTTCTCTATCTTCATGCTTGCCCGAACACAAGCTTACTCAAGTCACTGATGATATGGGGGCAATTTACTCATTCACCAGCCCTTTGCCGATTGAATGCTAAAAAAGCCTCACAACGGAGGCTTTATCACTCAATTTGAATTTTTACGAACGGTAATCCGCGTTGATCTTGACATAATCGTAAGACAAGTCACAAGTATAGACTGTATCTGTCGCTTGACCACGTCCTAAATTTACACGAATGGTCATTTCGGTTTGTGCCATGACTCGCGCGCCCGCTGCTTCGGTATAGTCGGCAGCAGCACCGCCATCTTTGCAAATTTGCACATCATCCAACCAAACCTGAATTTTTTCAACGTCTAAATTTGGCACGCCTGCATAACCAATTGCAGCAAGAATACGCCCCCAGTTTGGATCTGAGGCAAAAATGGCCGTTTTTACCAATGGTGAATGTGCAATGCTGTACGCAATATCACAACATTCTTGGGTATTGTCACCATCTTCAACACGTACCGTGATGAATTTTGTTGCACCTTCACCATCACGGATAATCAGTTGTGCCAAACGCAACATCACACGATTCAAAACATCTAATACCACAGCATAACGCGGGTCATTTTCACTGCAAATTTCAGTGCCACCCGCCTGACCTGTCGCCACCAAGATACATGAATCATTGGTCGAGGTATCGCCATCTACAGTAATACGGTTAAATGATTGTTCTACGCTGCGTTTGAGCAATTGCTGCAAGATGTCACGTTGAATTGGTGCATCGGTTGCAACATAGCTAAGCATGGTCGCCATATTTGGGCGAATCATACCTGCGCCTTTAGAAATACCTGTCATACTATAAGTAATGCCATCTAACTCAAACTGCTCAGATGCACCTTTGGGTGTGGTATCTGTGGTCATAATACCTGTCGCAGCATCATGCCAAGCATCCTCACGTAACGATGCCAGCGCAGGCGCTAAACCAGCAACCAAGCGCTCAATCGGCAATTGCTCACCAATCACACCTGTAGAAAATGGCAAAACTTCTTGGGTAGATACACCTGCCAATTCAGCCAATTTGGCACAGGTGATTTCTGCATTTTGCATACCCAATTTGCCTGTACCCGCATTGGCATTACCTGTATTAATGACCAAATAACGCGGATTGCCTTGAGCTAAATGTGCTTTGGACACATGCACAGGCGCAGCGCAAAATGCGTTTTGAGTAAATACGCCCACTACATTTGAGCCTGCTGCAAATTCAAAAATAACCAGGTCACGTCGGTTCTGATAACGCACATAAGCCTCTGCTGAACCAATTTTTACACCTTTGACCACATGCATGTGTGGCATAGAGACGTCACCAACTGCCATTTTGAAATTTCCAGTACAAATTTGAGAATGTCACAGCTTAGTGGAAATTGAAGAAAAAATCGAGCATCCTCCCTGCTTGACTCAACTTTTGTTAATACACAAGGTCATATATAAAAAACCAGCCCGTATGGACTGGTTTTAATCTTCAATGTAATGCATCAGCAACTAAAATTATACTGATTGAGCCTATTTGGATTATGGCGTAGTCGCAACCACGGTTTCACCCAATAAAGCCTGTTTTGCACGTTCTTGACTTGCTGCAGATAAAGCAGGATTTGCAGCCACAATACGATTTACATTGGCAGCATTCGCAGGTGCAATCGCTGCAGTATGCAACACGATTGGACGCTGATCTGGATTGGCAAAGGTATAACGAATACCTGTGCGTGGGCTTGCCACAGTCACGTGACCATTATCCACTTGTACCTGTGCAGTGGTCGCACCCACAGCAGCTTGAACTTTTGCAGGAGTTGTCGTTGTTGCCGCATTTGCAAATGCGAAAGTAGGCAAGCTCAAGGCAACAATCATTAAAGGTTGTAATACTTTTTTCATTTTTTGTTCCACACGTGGATATTGCATGTGCAACTAAATAGCATTTAATTCCAAAATCTGCAAATGCTATACACATCTTGCAAAACTATTACCACAAAGATTTTGCGCCCCAAAATACAAAAAGCAGAACCAAAGTTCTGCTTAAGTTGTAACAAGTCAGGTTTAGATTTTACCGTGACACTGTTTATATTTCAGTCCTGAACCACATGGGCATGGCGAGTTACGGCTCGCAGGCGCAACAACAGTTTGCTCAGCAGCACTATACTGTGGTTCTGATTCAAAGGTTTCGCCCGTTAAACCGTCTACATCAGCATGTGAAAGATTAAGCTGCATCGCTTCTGCTTGCGCTTGCTGTTGAGCTTCCATCGCTGCCAATTCTTCAGGTGTTGGGACATGCACACGCGAAAGATCGGTCACGACATCGGCTTTAATCACACCCAACATATTCACAAATAAGTTAAAGGCTTCTTTTTTGTACTCTTGCTCAGGGTTCTTTTGTGCATAACCACGTAAATGAATCCCTTGACGCAAATAGTCCATAGCCGCCAAATGATCTTTCCAATGACGATCAAGTGAACTGAGCATAAAGTGGCGTTCTAACATCGCTGCAGATTCATCACCCATTTGCTCACGACGTGCACGATAACGTGTGACAATTTCATCGGCAATACGTTCTACTAAAGCTTCTTCATCTAGGCGACGATCATCTTCGAGCCATTGGTTAATTGGTAATTCGATGCCCAAATCATCACGCAAGGCACGCTCTAAACCTTCAATATCCCATTGATCATGAATCGATTCTGGTGGAATATAATTGGCGATCATACCTGTGACCACTTCACGGTGCATTTCTTCAATATAGTCTTGCAGCGTGCTTTCTGCCAGAATATCATCACGCTGTGAATAAATGATCTTACGTTGTTCGTTGTTTACGTCATCGTATTTCAACAAGTTTTTACGGATGTCGAAGTTACGTGCCTCAACTTTACGCTGTGCATTTTCGATAGAGCGTGACACCATTTTGTGTTCAATCGCTTCATCTTCCTGCAAGCCCATAGCACGCATCATTGCTACAACACGATCACCTGCGAAAATACGCATTAAGTCATCTTCAAGTGACAAATAGAAACGTGACACGCCTGGGTCACCCTGACGACCTGCACGACCACGCAACTGGTTGTCAATACGGCGCGATTCGTGACGTTCTGAACCAATAATGTGTAAGCCACCTGAACTTAACACCATGTCGTGATTTTGTTCCCACTCTGCCTTTAAACGCGCTTCATCTTCAGGGGTTGGGTTTTCAATTTTGGCTAGCAGGGCTTTCCAGTTACCACCTAGCAAAATATCTGTACCACGGCCTGCCATGTTCGTGGCAATAGTCACCGCACGTGGTGAGCCTGCTTGCGCAATAATGTCAGCTTCGCGTTCGTGTTGCTTCGCGTTCAATACTTCGTGCTGAATACCCGCTTCACGCAGTTTATCCGATAAAATTTCTGAAGCTTCAATGGTCGCTGTACCAATCAGAATTGGTGCGACACCTGCTTCATGCACACGTTGAATTTCTTGAATAATCGCGTTGTATTTGCCTGTACGGTTTAAATAAATTAAATCGTTTTGGTCGTTACGAATCATTGGTCGGTGGGTTGGAATGATGACCACATCAAGACCATAAATTTCTTTCATTTCTGCAGCTTCAGTGTCTGCAGTACCCGTCATTCCCGAAAGCTTTTTGTATAAACGGAAATAGTTCTGGAAGGTTGTGGTCGCTAAAGTCTGGTTTTCGGGCTGAATTTCTAGACCTTCTTTGGCTTCTACCGCTTGGTGCAAACCTTCTGACCAGCGACGGCCAGGCATGGTACGACCTGTGTTTTCATCGACAATAATCACTTCACCATCATGGATGATGTAATGCACGTTGCGTTGATACAAGAAGTGCGCACGAATAGCTGCAGATACGTGATGCACCAAATTCAGGTTAGATGCAGAATACAGACTTTCGCCTTCTGCCAATAAACCCATTTGAATTAATTCATTTTCTACCGTTTCATAACCAATTTCGGTCATTTCTACAGTACGTTGTTTTTCATCAATCCAGAAATGTCCACCATCGGCTACTTTTTCTTCTTTTTGTGCATGCAATTTTGGCGGAATGGTGTTGATTGCTGCATATAACTGCGATGAGTCATCACTTTGACCAGAAATGATTAATGGGGTACGTGCTTCATCAATTAAGATCGAGTCCACTTCATCAATAATGGCATACGTCAGGCCACGCTGTTTTTTCTCACTCAGTGAGAACACCATGTTGTCACGCAAGTAGTCGAAACCAAATTCGTTATTGGTACCGTAAGTAATGTCTGCACGATAAGCCTGTGCTTTTTCAGTCGGGTCTTGCATGGAGTAGATAATGCCAATGCTTAAACCTAAAAACTCAAATAAAGGACGGTTGAGTTCAGCATCACGCTGCGCCAAGTAGTCATTCACAGTAATGACGTGCACGCCCTGACCGCTTAAAGCATTTAAATAGCAGGCCAAAGTTCCCATTAGGGTTTTACCTTCACCTGTACGCATTTCTGCAATTTTACCTTCGTGCAAGGTAATACCACCAATCAACTGCACGTCATAGTGACGCATGCTCATGACACGTTTAGCCGCTTCACGACATACTGCAAATGCTTCTGGTAATAATTTATCTAAACTTTCGCCTTTGTTATAACGTTGTTTGAATTCTTCGGTTTTTGCAGATAAGTCTGCATCGCTTAAGGCAGATATCGTCGGCTCGAGCGCATTAATCTTGTCTACGATTTTACGCATGCGTTTGAGTTCGCGCTCATTTTTAGTACCGAAGATTCCTCCGATCAGACTTGCCAACATGAATAAACTCTCTAAATCTTGCTTGTCAAATAAATAGGTTTTTCTTAGTGGTTATTATGGTGCTAGAAATTTGAAGTACAAGGGTTTTGCACAAAAACCTATTAAAAATTCCAATCTCTACTTGCCATTTCTCGCTGCTAAGTGGCAGTTAATGTAACAAATTTCGAGCGGACGATATATAGCAATCACACATCAATCTATTTTGAAAATGCAATAAAAACGACACAGCATATTCAATTTACTCATAAGCACATACAAAAACACTATTTAATTCTGCAAAAGGAATGGCGCATAGTAGTACGCACACATCACACAACAAAACAAGACAGAGGTACACAATGACTATTCGCTTAGGTGACACTGCACCCAACTTCACGCAAGATTCAAATGAAGGCCCAATTGATTTTTATGAATTTTTAGGTGACAGCTGGGGCATTCTATTTTCGCATCCTGCCGATTACACACCTGTCTGCACCACCGAGCTAGGCTATACCGCAAAACTGAAAGATGAATTCAGCAAGCGCAATGTCAAAGCGATTGCACTTTCTGTAGATGATGCTGAATCTCATAAAGGCTGGATTCAAGATATTAACGAAACTCAAGATACAACGGTTAATTTCCCAATTCTTGCTGACCAAGATCGTAAAGTGTCTACCCTGTACGATTTTATTCACCCGAATGCCAGCGAAACACTGACTGTCCGCTCATTAATCATTATTGATCCAAATAAAAAAGTACGCTTGATCATTACTTATCCTGCTTCTACAGGACGTAATTTCCACGAAATTTTACGTGTCATTGATTCACTACAACTGACTGACAATTACAAGGTTGCAACGCCTGCCAACTGGCAAGATGGTGAAGATGTGGTCATTGTGCCTGCCATTCAGGATGAAGCGGAACTTAAAGAACGCTTCCCAAGTGGATATAAAGCCATCAAGCCTTATTTACGTTTGACCAAACAACCGAACCGCACTTAATTAAGTGTTACATGAGCAAGCCTATCTTCGGATAGGCTTTTTACAATCAAAGCATTTGAAACACGCCTAAATTCAATCAGCATTAAAAAAGGATTTAACCCAAAAGATTAAATCCTTTTTAATAAACATTTTGATCGAATGATCTAGTCACGTTTATCTAACGGTACCCAGTCAATCACCCATGCAGATTTCATATTCAAACTTGGGTCTGCGGTAATTTTCTTGCGGGTTGCATCTGCAGCATCACGGTCTTTAGATGGCCCTACCATAATCCGCACACCTTTAGAGGTTGGACTTTGGGTGACTTTATAACCTTTGGCTTTTAATTTAGCCGCCAAAGCATCAGCATTGGCTTGGTTGGCTGCCAAAGCCACTTGTACCATCCACTGCTTGTCGCCTTCTTCCAGTAACTTACGCGCTTTTTCTGCTTCAGCCTTTTTCTTAGCGGCTTCTTCGGCTTTACGCTTTTCATCTGCTTTACGTTTTTCTTCAGCAGCCTTACGTTCTGCTTCTTTTTTCGCTTCTGCCGCTTTACGCTCTTCTTCAGCTTTACGTTTTGCATCGGCTTGGCGTTTTTCTTCAGCCTTGCGCTTCTCTTCCGCAATTCGTTTTTCTTCAGCTAGCCGTTTTTCATCTGCAGCTTTTTTCTCTGCGGCACTACGCTCTTGTGCTGCTTTTTGCTCTGCAGCCTTCTTGGCATCTGCTGCCTTTTGCTGCTCTAACTTCTTTTGCTGAGCGGCTTTTTCATCAGCCAAACGTTTTTGCTTAGCCTGTTCATCTTCCACCAGTTCAGGTGGAATATTGTCTGAGCTTTGCTGCTGACCTGAACGCAGGGCATTTAAAGCTGCGTATTCTTCTGCTGCTTTACGTGCTGCTTCAGCTTCAGCCTGTTGCTGCATTGCCAAAAATTCGGCTGCGCGCGCTTCTTGCTCTGCCACTGCTTTTTCACGTGCACGGCGTTGTTCTTCAAGCAGACGCTGCTCGGTTTGCACATCGACAGTTAAAGGCTGCAATTGCACCATTTCTGCTTGATTGGCATTTTTATTCTGAACTTGTTCAGCTTGGCTTGGGGTTTTCACATTATTTTGATGTATTTCTTCTTGCCCTTTTAAAAGCAATGCTGCCAATAAAACACCACCACCTAATAAAACAACGCCACCCATCCAGCGCTGTTTGTTATTCATTGACATTCTTCCAAATACTCCCATACCGCTTCTAAGGTATGAAATGATCCACATACCAAAATCAGCTGATTATTTTTTGTTTCATCCAGTGCTGATTTAAAAGCCAATTGTATACTGTCGAAGTGTTGTATTGTTTCGCCTTGCAAAGCCTGATCCAAAACCGTGATCTCTGCCGCACGAGGCACATTTAATGTGGCAATTTTCCACATTACGACACTATCTTTCAATAACTCAACCACAGAATTTATATCTTTATCTGCAAGCATTGAAAAAACACTGACCACTTCAGTGTACTGTTTATTGTAATTTAAGAAATTGCGCAATTGCTTTAACAAAAATTCAACGCCATGCGGGTTATGTCCTGCATCAAAAATCACGGTTTTGCCCTGAATTTGACGAATTTCAAAACGTCCCGCCAATTTGGCCGTTTGAATACCTTGTGCAATTGCGTCTTGGGTGATTTCTAAACCACTGTGCAAGACTGCTGCCACAGCCGTTGAAATATTATCGAGGGCTAAACTGCCTGTTGGAAGTTTTAAGGTACAACCCGATGCAGCAAACATCCACGACTCACCATCTTGCATGTCCCGATAAAAATAATCACGATTCAGGGTAAACAATGGTGCATTACAAGCTGCTGCCTTATCTTGAATAGCTTGAGGCAAATCTTGCTGACCTGCAAAAATGACAGGAATGTTAGGACGAATAATGCCTGCTTTTTCATAGGCAATTTTTTCGATGCTATCGCCTAACCAATCGACATGGTCTAAACCGATATTGGTAATAACCGCCACATCTGGATTAACGACATTGACCACATCTAAGCGTCCGCCTAAACCGACTTCAAGCACCCACACATCGCAGTCACGTGCTTTAAAAATCACAAAGGCTGCCAAAGTCGTGGCTTCAAAGAAAGATAAACTCAGATCGCAATCACGTCGTGCTTGATCGACTTGCACAAAAGCATCAATCAAACTTTGGTCATCGACCTCGACACCTGCTAATTTGACCCGTTCATTAAAACGGTAAATATGCGGCGATTGGTACAACCCAACCCGATAGCCCTGCGCATTTAAAATAGCCGCTAAAGTGGTTGTGGTTGAGCCTTTGCCATTGGTTCCCGCAACCGTAATGACTTTAGCTTTAGGATGGGTTACACCCAATTTTTCTGCAACGGGAATGACCCGTTCCAAACCTAAATCAATACCCGTAACGTGAACATGGCTCCAATAATTGAGCCATGTGTTTAAATCATCGGTTGCAAGAGGTGCTGTGTTCAAGGCAAGTTCATCAGTTTCGCAAGAATACGATAAACTGTATCACGTAATGCATGACGATGGACAATTTGATCGACCACACCATGATCAAGTAAGTATTCTGCACGTTGGAACGGTTCTTCCAGTTTTTCACGTACAGTTTGCTCAATGACACGTTTACCCGCAAAACCAATCATCGCTTTAGGTTCTGCAATGTGCACATCACCCAGCATCGCCAATGATGCAGTTACACCACCATATACAGGATGTGTTAATACTACGATGTAAGGTAAGCCTGCTTCTTTCATACGTTGAATTGCTGCAGAAGTACGCGCCATTTGCATTAATGACAACATGCCTTCTTGCATACGCGCACCGCCCGATGCTGCGAAGCAAATTAACGGTTGTTTTTGCTGAATCGCACGTTCAGCAGCTTGCACAAAACGGTCACCCACTACGGTACCCATTGAGCCGCCCATAAAATCAAACTCAAATGCACAAGCAATGACTGGCATATCTTTTAATAAGCCCTGCATCACCACTAAAGCTTCGGTTTCACCCGTTTTCTTTTGCGCTTCAGTCATACGCTCAGGATAAGCTTTGCTGTCTACAAATTTGAGTGGGTCTTTGGCAGAGAATTCTTGACCTAATTCGTTTTGCACTTGGTCAAAGAACCAAGTTAAACGCTCACGCGCTTTCATACGTAAATGTTCATCACATTGTGGGCATACATAAGCGTTGAACGACATTGCCGTACGTGTCACCAAGGCATGACATTCTGGACATTCAATCGTTGGTTCAGTAAAGATCGCTTTTAACGCTTGTTGCTCATCTGGTGTTTCAATACCAGGTACACCACGTGCAGTCCACGGCGTCGATGGGCTTAGAATTTTCCCTGTTTTCACTTCTTGATTCATACTAACTCATCGAGCGCAGCTCGAAGCTCCTTCACTTTATTAACCGTTGCAATGACGGCTTGTTCTGGTGCTAAGCTCGCAAATTGTTTTACAAAAGCACTTCCGACAATGACTGCGTCGGCAGCCGCGCCCATTGCTTTGGCAGATGCAGCATCACTGATGCCAAAACCCACACCCACAGGCACGTTGGTTACAGCTTTAATCTGTTGGATGCGGGTTGCTGCTTCTGCAACATCAAGTGTTGCTGCACCCGTCACGCCTTTCAAAGAAACATAATAAATAAAGCCACTGGCTTGGTTTGCAACAAATTGAATACGCTCTGGTGTAGAAGTTGGCGCTAACAAGAAAATTTGATTCATCCCATATTTATTCAGGACTTCATCAAATTCTTGGGCTTCTTCAGGTGGTAAATCGACCAGAAGTACACCATCGACACCACAGTCATGTGCATATTCAACAAACTTTTCATAACCAATGACTTCTACAGGGTTTAAATATCCCATCAATACCACAGGAGTTTCCTGATCTTTTTGACGGAACTCTTTGACCATGTTTAAAGCATCTAGCGTATTGGTTCCACCTGCCAACGCTCGCTCTGCAGCGAGGGCAATTACTGGACCATCAGCCATTGGGTCTGAAAACGGCAAACCTAATTCAACGACATCTACCCCTGCCTCGACCATTTGATGTAACAACGGAACTGTGACTTCTGGATGAGGGTCACCTGCCATAACATAAGAAACCAAGGCCTTACGCTGTTGAGATTCAAGCTGTGCAAATCGTGTGGCTAAACGTGACATAGGGTTGTATTTTCCTTGAATGATTAAAACTGAGACATTTGCTATTGTAGAAATACAAATTGACCCATTGTAACGCTATTTTTTACTCAATGAATAGCGCACAGGCATGAGTTGCTGCATTTCTGTTTGCAAAACGATTTATTCAGAACAACCGCGAGGCTACATTTACTGATATTTGCGCTTTTTTCTCAATGATCAAAGATGCCTAATTTTGCCTGCTTATCGGTTTTTGAAACTTGCTCAATCGTGCTTTTAAATTTAAAAATATTGATAAAAATAAACAACTTCAGGTTTTATCTTAGGCTTTATCAACCTTGCAAAAGCTGATTCGGTCATGGCTACACACAGCTTATTTTCAATCTCTTAGCGCGAAATCACCTGTTGATAATGAGCCAATCCATACTATTTATGGCGTATTTTGCTGTAGAGAAAGTGCATCCTCAGCTTGCTGCAACTGCTGTTTACGTTTTAGCAAGGTCTGTCCTGTACAGGCTTTATAGGCACGCGCCAAAGCCGATTGGTCTGAATAACCCAACAACTGTGCAATATCGCTTAGGCTCACATTTTGTCGCAGTAAGTTTTCACAGCGCTGCATCCGTTCTATTTCCAGAATCTGTTTAAAACCCGTACCTTCCTGTTTAAGCTGACGCTGTAACGTACGCCCTGAACGAAATAAACGCTGCGCCACCCATTCAATGCTCGGCACTTGCTGTTCATAACGTAAATAATGCGCCACCTGCTCTTGGACTTGCTGCTGCACGGTTTCTAATTGTGGTTTTAACGCAATCGCATCTTCAGCTTGTTTGGTGAGTAAATGAATTAAAGAGGGATCGGCTTGCTGTGGTTTTAAACTGAGGCTTTCTAAATTTAAAACAATTTGATATTCCGCTTGCTTAAATAAAACCTTACAACCATAAAACTTTTCATAATGCAGCATCGCCATACGCGGTGCATGGGCAAAATGAATCTCCCGTATCGGAGAGTGTTGAAAATCAAAAATTTGCATGGCCAATTGAGTCATACAGGCAAAAGTCATTTCATGAACCAAGCTGTATTTTTCATCCACCAACGGCCATGATAAATATAAAGCATCTGGTTGTTGTTCCAGTCGCATCGGTACGGCTGCCGTACCATCTACCACCAAACGACTAAAACGCATCATATATTGAAGGGCTTCTGCAACACTATTACTACGCGATGCCATATAGCCGAGCACACCAAAATGTTCAGGCTGAATATAACGCGCCAATTCAAAAACAAGCGTTGGACAATCTAAAAACTGAATACTGTGTTGGATGATCTCATTAAAAAATTGATAAGACGATTGGGTATCCATAGGCAATGCTAACACATGCTGTAAATGCTGCAATTGTGCAGGCGAAAATCCAAGCTGCTCAGGAACTCTGCCCTGTGCAGATAAATAGCGTAACCAAAGTTGATAATAGCCATTTGGAATTTGAATTTCGCTCATGTGCTTGCTCATTTTGACATGCATCATTTTCTTTTGTCGTTTAATGTATAAAAACTGGCAAATACTGTCAAAACAAATCTGCCAAAGCCCGACATAATGCAAACAGGATTGACCAGAGTGAAATAAAATAAAATGAATGCACTTGTCCAATATCATGTTGCGCCCATAGTACGCAGCAATCTCGATTTTAAATTAGCCGATGTGCCGCGTTACTGGTTTGCAGGTGACCCGTTTTTGACCCGCATGTTTGATGCTTTAAGCCTGACTTTTCCTGATGGCGAGCGTTATTTCATTCAATCGGTACGTTTGTTCCGTGATCAAATTCAAGACCCAGACTTAAAACAACGTGTTGCCGATTTTATTCGGCAAGAAGCTCAGCACGGCATTGCACACGACAAAATGAATCAGGTTATGAAAGATCAAGGCATGCCTGTAGATCAGTTTATTCAGCGTCTAAACAAAGTGTTTAAGTTTGAACTGAAATATCGCTCGCCCCAATACAACATCGCCATGACAGCGGCTGCGGAACATTTAACTGCACTTATGGCAGAAACTTTTTATGGCGAAAAAGACACGCTACAAGATGCACATCCTTATGTCCGCGCCTTATTTGCATGGCATGCGATTGAAGAAATGGAACATCGTGATGTGGCGTTTGATGTGATGCAACAGGTGGGCAATGTGCCTGAAGTGACCCGAAAAATGGCGTTGGTGCTGACCACAGGTTTAATGTTCGGATTTACCCTGTACCGCGCCAATGTCATGCTGAGATGCGATGGGTTTAATCGTACCCAGCGCCTTAAAATGAATGTACGTGGCTTGCAATGGCTGTTTGGCAAACAAGGGAAATTACGCAAAATGCAATCACAATATCGTGATTGGTTTAAACCTGACTTTCACCCTAGCCAACATCCAATCATCGCGCAATATGATGTCTGGCTTGAGACTTTGGCGCAAACAGGCGACCCAATTCAGGCAGGTGAAGCATTTTGGCAGGCAGGAAAATAAAGCTTTTGGTTTTGCTTGGCTTTTAACCAATGAACACCTAAGCATTGCTTAGCTTTATACAAACTTGCCTCTAATATCTTTATATAAAGTAAGGCATAAGGCAATGCTGAGTCATATCTTATTATTTCTTATTTATGAGTGACCAACACAGTTTAAGCGTAAGAGATCGCTGTTACTGTTACAGCTCCATCTCCTACGCAGAAAAAGGTTTTAGTCCTGATTCATAATAAAAAAGTATTGGCGATAATATTTCAGCTCAGCAATCGAATCACGAATATCATCCATCGCCAAATGCGACGCATTCTTTTTCAAACCGCTCATAATTTCTGGACGCCAGCGCTTTGCCAACTCTTTCACTGATGAAACATCCAAATTACGATAATGGAAGTACTGTTCCAATTCAGGCATTAAACGGTGTAAAAAACGGCGGTCTTGGCAAATTGAGTTGCCACACATTGGCGATGTTTTAGGATTGACCCATTTTTTTAGAAACTCAATGGTTTGCTGCTCTGCATCCTGCGCAGTGAGTTTGCTGCGACGCACACGCTCAATTAAGCCCGATTGTCCATGCTGACGTGTATTCCACTCATCCATGGCATTTAAAATACGATCAGGTTGATGCACAGCCAGCACAGGACCTTCTGCCAAAATATTTAAATGATCATCGGTCACAATGGTAGCCACTTCAATAATTTGGTCGTTATCGGTATCTAAACCTGTCATTTCCAAATCAATCCAAATGAGGCGAGTATCAGGCGTGCTGCTCATAAATGTGCAATCTTATTCGGCTTAAAAACAGCATAATAGCAAATTTCTTGCTTCTTGGCTGTAACTGTGCCCCCGCTTCATGCTATTTTTGCCATCCTGAGTTCATGGTTTTTTTAGGATATGAATGGCTTTAATTCGTAAGCGTCGATTGACTGAACAACAGCAACGTCGAATTGAAAAACAACACAAGTCACGTCAGGCAGACATTGACACTTCACATGATTTAGAAGGCTTGGTGGTACAACACTATGGTCGTCAATTAGAAGTTCAGGCTTTATCTGTTCCTGAAATTCATCCTGAAAAACCGGTGGTGCACGCAGGTGAGCCAGAACCATTTTGGAAACCTATTGAAATGGGAAGTATTTGGCGCTGTCACACTCGTACCAATTTAGAATTATTGGTGACGGGAGATCGGGTCAAATGGCAAGCCGATCCGAATACAGGTTTAGGGATTATTACCGCGATTCATCCACGCCAATCTTTATTGACCCGACCTGATCGTTATCACAAAGTTAAACCTGTTGCCGCCAATATCAGTTTGATTGTGATTGTTTTTGCGCCTTTGCCTGAACCTGCACCGGGCTTGATTGACCGCTATTTGGTTGCTTGTGCCGATGCCGATATTCCCGCCTTATTGGTCTTAAACAAATCTGATTTGCTCAAAGAAAACGACCCGATTTTAGACTTGCTTAAGGAATATCAAGACTTGGGGTATGAAGTCATGCAAACCCAGTCCGATGCGAATTTAGAGCATTTGGCGGCACGTTTGGCAGGTGAAACGGTGGCTTTTGTTGGACAATCGGGTGTGGGGAAAAGCTCGCTGATTAATGCCATCGTGCCTGAAGCGGCGCAAAAGACCAATATCATTTCAGAAAACTCAGCACTTGGACAACACACCACAACCTCTACCCGCTTAATTGGCTTTGGAGATGGTGCAGCCTTAATTGACTCACCGGGGATTCGTGAATTTGGTTTATGGCACTTAAGCCAAGATAAAATTCAAAATGGTTTTCCTGAAATTGAAAACCTGCTGGGGCATTGCCAATTCCGCAACTGTACCCATAAACATGAAAAGCAATGTGCGCTGCGACTGGCTGCTGCAGAAGGTGAAATATTATCGCGTCGTTTAGACAGTTATTTAAGACTGTGTGATGAAATTGCCGAAGCGCAACAAAAAAATTAATTTTATTATGGCGCTGCTCTTGAAGCGGTGTTTTTGATCGCCATATTTATACGCTATACTCTTGAACAATTTTGACATTGTAATTAGGTGACTTGTGGAACGTTGGTTCGAATTTATGGGGAATCATCCCTTCTTATTTGGGACGCTGGCTGTATTGGTAGTGTTGTTCTTTGTGTTAGAAGGTCAACGCAATGGTCGCAAAATTTCCCCACAATCTTTGGGTATTTTAGTCAAAGCTAAAAATGCCATGTTGATTGATTTACGTGATGCCAAAGATTTTCGTGAAGGTCATATCAGTGGTAGCCGCAATATTCCCTATAGCCAAATTACCAAGCATGTTGAAGAGTTAAAAACCTCAGATCGTCCATTGGTCTTTATCTGTAACTTGGGTCAGGTTGCAGGCAGTGCTTTACAACAGGTCGCACATACCGATGCCTATCGTTTAGATGGCGGTATTAGCAACTGGAAAGCACAAGGTTTACCTTTAGTAAAAAGCAAATAGTTTTACCCAATATTTTTCGCAAGGAGAACAATCATGGCTGAAGTCACTATTTATTCAACGACTGTATGTCCATACTGCATTCGTGCAAAACAACTCCTTGAGCGTAAAGGCGTTGCCTATAAAGAAATTAATTTGTCGAATGAAGCGCCTGAAGTACGTGTTGAATTAATGCAACGCACCAATCATCGTACCGTTCCACAAATTTTCATCAATGACCAGTTTATTGGCGGCTTTGACCAATTATATGCGTTAGATCGCGAAGGCAAGCTCGATCAATTATTGGCATAAACATAACACGATAACCAACTCTTAAGGATTTAACATGAGTGAAGAACAACAAGCTCAACCACAATTGGCATTAGAGCGTATTTATACCAAAGACATTTCTTTTGAAGTTCCTGGGGCACAAGTATTTACCAAAGAATGGCAGCCTGAATTGAACATCAACCTGTCATCTTCTGCAGAAAAAATTGATCCAACCCACTTTGAAGTAGCATTAAAAGTTGTGGTTCAAGCCAACAACGCGGGCGATACTGCATTTATTGTTGATGTTACCCAAGCTGGTATTTTCCTGATTGATGGCGTTGAAGAAGAGCGTTTACCGTACATTCTTGGCGCATACTGCCCGAACATTTTGTTCCCATTCTTGCGTGAAGCAGTGAATGATATGGTTACCAAAGGCAGCTTCCCACAATTATTGTTAACGCCAATCAACTTCGATGCCGAGTTTGAAGCCAATATGCAACGTGCTCAAGCCGCTGCAGCTGAAGGTCAAGCTTAATTCGCGATTGGATATAAAAAAACCGCTGAAATTTCAGCGGTTTTTTATGTCATCCGTTTGCTGATGGACGATCAAAATTAAAAATCATCATCCTGAGATGGATCTCGATACAAGGCATCATGAATCGCTTCGACCAATTGCTGCGCAATTTCCTGTTTCGAGGCTTTTTCCAAATCGCGTTTTTCCATACGGTAGCTTTCGGCAAAAAATACCGTCATGGCATTTTCATCGGAAGCAAAACCAATATCGGCACGGGAAACGTCATTGCAGGCAATCATATCCAGTTTTTTCGCCACCAACTTGCCTGCTGCATACTCTTCTACATTGCGGGTTTCTGCAGCAAAGCCAACCATAAACGGACGTTTTTCCTGTTGCGCAATGGTCGCAACAATATCAGGGTTTTTGACCAACGCCACATTCAGCTCATCGCCTGATTTTTTAATTTTATGTTCCGCAATTTCTGCCACACGGTAATCTGCCACCGCGGCTGTAGCGATGAAAATATCACAGCCTTGTTCAAGCATCTGCAAACTGGTATCTAGCATTTGAATTGCAGAAGACACATTAATTCGCTGTACCCCATTTGGCGTATCTAAACTAACTGGGCCTGCAATAAGCGTGACTTTTGCCCCTGCTGCATAACAGGCTGCAGCCAAAGAAAAACCCATTTTGCCTGTACTATGGTTAGAAATATAACGCACAGGGTCTAAAGCTTCGCGGGTTGGGCCTGCTGTAATGGTGACATTTTTGCCTGCCAACATGCCAAATTTTTCCACCAAAGCACGCTGTGCCTGATGAAAATACTGCGTCACCTGATGCGCCAAAGCTTCAGGTTCTGGCATACGCCCTAAACCAACATCTCCACAGGCTTGTTCGCCCGCATCGGGCATAATTACATGCACGCCATCTTCCACCAAAGTGGTTAAGTTACGCTGTGTGGCTTTGGCTGCCCACATTTGCTGATTCATGGCAGGTGCAACCCAAACTGGTGCAGTGGTGGCTAAATATAAAGTACTGAGCAAATCATCGGCCAGACCTGCAGCAAATTTGGCTAAGGTGTCGCAACTGGCGGGCGCAACCAAAATTAAATCGGCCCACCGTGCCAATTCAATATGCCCCATGCCTGCTTCGGCTTCGGTATCTAATAATTCGGTATGTACAGGATTGCCCGACAATGCTTGAAAGGTCAGCGGTGTAATAAAAGCTTGTGCCCCTCTGGTCATGACCACGCGAACACTAAACCCTGCATCCTTTAAACGACGCACTAAAATCGCACTTTTATAGGCCGCAATGCCGCCTGTCACAGCTAAAATAATGTTTTTATGAGGGAGTACGCTTAAATCGAAGCTCACAAATAAGCCACCTTTTTGTTGCAGTGGGGCTCACAATAGCATTAAATAATGTCATTCCCAAGAGATCTGTTGGGATTTAAGTTTCAAATTTAGAATAACAAAGTCAAATAACAATGCATTTATCTATTAAACATTGGCCTGAACAAGAACGGCCACGTGAACGTCTCATTCAAAATGGTGCTGCCAGTTTATCTGATGCCGAACTATTGGCTATTTTTTTGCGCTCAGGCTCACAGCAACATTCTGCGGTGGAGTTGGCACGATTGCTAATTCAGCATTTTGGCAATCTCACTACTTTACTCGATGCACCCATTGCCGAGTTGTGTCAATTTCACGGCATGGGTAACAGTAAATATTCACAGCTCATGGCAGTTAAAGAACTTGGACGGCGCTATGTAGCCGAACATTTAAAACAAGATGCACTTGAGCTTAGCAATTCCAAACGCTTGATGGAGTATCTGCGTTTTGAACTTTTGGGCGAAACCCAAGAAGTGTTTGCGGTGCTTTGCCTTGATGCCTGTTTACGCAAAATCAGCTTTAAAAAATTATTTTATGGTGCATTAAATTCGTGTGAAATTTCCATTAATCAATTGCTACGTTTTGCGATTAGTCAACATGCCACAGCGATTGTGATTGCACACAATCATCCTTTCGGCTTACCACAACCTTCACCTGCAGATTTAGTCCTGACGCAGCAGATTCAGCAAGCCTGTCAGTTGCTAGAGCTGCGTTTGATCGATCACTGTATCATCTCAAGTGAAGGTAATTTTTCCTTTGCCGAACAACAACTGCTTAAATTTGAGCACACTTAAAATTTGTATATTGACAAAGCCTGCACAAGCACAGAAGATCATCAAAAAATTGTGATGATTCTAATAAAATGATAGTCGATCAACCCAGTGTATTTAACTTACTGTTTTCTTGGCGGGGCACGATTTTACCGAAGGTCTTACCGCCTTTGGGCTTGGTGATGTTGATCTCCACCATTATTGGCGGTTTGTCTTATATTGGTTATTTTCATTTTCCAGAATTGCCTTTGGTTGGCTTTACTTTAATTGGGGTGGTGCTGTCGATTTTTTTGGGCTTTAAAAACTCTGCCTGTTATGACCGTTGGTGGGAGGCACGTAAACTTTGGGGCATGCTGATTGCCAACGCGCGCCACTTTGACCGCGACTGCCGTATACTTAGTCAAGCACGACGTGAACGCGTCATTCAGCACGTCATTGTATTTGCCAATGTCTTGCGCGACCGCCTGCGTCATCAAACTGCCAATCCAACCGAGTTAATTCAAACCAGTGGCATGAGTCAGCAAGCAATTACCCAACTGTATCAACAAGCCAATGCGCCGCAATACACGCTCAGTTTGATTCAATGGGAGTTAATGCAAGCACTTAAAGAGGGCGAAATTTCCGATATTATTTACACACAAATGAATCAACACGTCACAGAGCTGAGTTTGGTACTCACGGGTTGTGACCGTATTGCTACCACACCGCTCCCTTTTGCGTATTCAGTCCTACTTAACCGAACAGTGTACTTTTTCTGTTTTATGTTGCCCTTTAGTTTAGGGTCTACACTCGGATTGGCGACTCCGCTTTTGGTCGGTATTTTGGCTTATACTTTTTTAGGTCTGGATGCGCTCAGTTCTGAAATTGAAGAACCTTTTGGCACGCAAAGCAATGACTTACCTTTAGATGCCATGGTAAGAACCATTGAAATTGAATTATTGGGTACGTTGGGTAAACCAACGCCACCACCAATTCAGGCACAGGACAATAATTTGCTTTAGACCCTCTTCCCAACCTTCTCCCAGAGGGAGAAGGAGTTTTTATCCTTTCTAAATTTTAATAATGGATATCACATCTGCTTATATGAGAAGGTTGGGATGAGGGAGTTACTCAACAAAACTCTCCCAAATCCCAATTTGACCATCTTTCACCCGCGGAATATTGCCCAATTTAATCCACGGCATATTTTCACCATGAAAATCGCTGCCGACAGATACTTTTAGACCATGTTCAGCAATCATGCGATCCACCATTTGACGGGTCGATGCAGGGTCAATATTAGGCGGCAATTCCACTGCATCACCCCCATATTTGGCAAAAATTTCAATCAAATAACGAATATTGGTCGCAGATAAATCATAACGGGTTGGATGCGCCAACACGGCAAAACCCTGACTGTCATGAATTACCCGAATCGTATCTTCCAAACTCAAGCCATCAAATTTCACATAAGCCTTTTTGCCTTCTTTGATGTATTTATCAAATGCTTGCTGCACACGCGTTACAATGCCTTTTTCTTGTAAGGTTTTGGCAATGTGCGTACGGGTAATCCGATCTGCTACGCCTTCGACTTTAAGAAGTACATCATTATAAATATCTTGTCCAATCAGCGGAGTGAGTAAATCACAAATTTGTTTGGCACGTTCTGCACGAATTTGTTTTTGCTGTTCCAGCAGCGCCTGTAAAGGTGCAGGATTTTGCATGTTTAGCGCCACCACATGCACGCTATAGCTTTTTTTAGTGGCAGGACGTGACCATTGACTGGAAATTTCCACTCCCGAAATAATCTTTAAATCTTGCCCCTGAGCCGCTTGCTCTGCCAAAGCCAGCCCATCCATTGTGTCATGATCAGTCAATGCCAAGGTATGAATGCCCTGCTGAATTGCCGCAGACACCAATTCTCCAGGTGACAAAGTTCCATCAGAAATATTACTGTGTGTATGTAAATCTACGCCGTGCATCACTTATACTATGTCATTTATTTGATCAGATTTAGATACTCTAACATGAAAGCACTTTTAGACTTTGTGCCCCTCATTATTTTCTTTTATTTATACAAAACTGTAGATCCAAAAGACACTAATCATCAATTACTACAACTCATCGGCTCTGCAGGCGGTGTCGATAACAACCATATTTTGGTGGCCACCACAGGTCTGATCATCTCGATGTTAGTGGTGTACGGCGCATTGTTCATCATGCAAAAATTCCGTTTAGATAAACAACAGTGGATTGTGCTGTTTATGACCGTAATTTTTGGTGGCGTTACTTTAATGTTAAGCGATGACTTTTATATTCGCCTGAAAGCTGCCATTTTAAACATTGTATTTGCAGGTGCTTTTTTGCTATCACCATGGTTCAGCAAAGACCGTAAACCACTGATTCAACGCTTATTTGGGCCTGTGTTCAACTTGACCGAAGCTGGCTGGAAAAACCTGAATTATACTTGGGCAGCCATGTTTGCAGTCATGTCTTTCCTACACGTATTTTTTGCATTTTTATTTATGGACGGAAAATATTGGGGCGAATTCACTGCTTTTGGTGACATGATTGTGATGTTTTCCTTTATCATTGTGCAGTTTATTGTATTGCGCAAATACTTTAAAACATCTGAATAATTTCTGATCTGCGATATTCGAGAGTAACTATGCCTTTATTTGTTCTGAGTTGTACTGACCGTGAAGGTACACTGGAAAAACGTCTTGCGACCCGTCCTGCACATCTTGCACGTTTGCAACAACTCGATGCCGAAGGTCGCTTAATTGTGGCGGGGGCAATGCCAAAAGACCCAAGCAATCCACAAGCAGGCTTTTATGGCAGCACCATGATTGTCGATTTTGACAGTCGTGAAGCACTCGATGCTTGGCTACAAGATGAACCTTTCTTAAAAGAAGGCGTATATAGCCACATTGACGTTAAGCCATTCAATAAAGCATTCCCTCAAGGATAAGCGCTATGCGTTTCGTTGTTGCCAGTGTTGTTGCTGTTCTGCTCAGTTCACCTGTTTATGCAGTTGAGCCAGCCACAACCACACCTAATGCACCTGCTCCTGCTGCTGTGACCAACACGGCAACTGTAACAACAGCCAATGGGGTTACTCCTGCACAAGATAAGTCCCTAACTGCAGAACAAATTGCCAAAAATAAAGCCCTTCAGGAAGCCAAAACCAAAGCCTTGATTAAAGATCAAAGCACACGTTTGCAACAACTCGAACAGGCCAACCTAGATGCCTTAGCACAAAATCAGGAACTGCAACTTAAAAATGATAATTTAGGCGTGCAAGTCCAAGTGCTGCAAAGTGAACGCAGTGCACAAATGTTTTTATATGGTGCAGCGACACTGGCAGTAGGCGTATTGCTCGGCTTTCTAATTGCCAGTTATGTTTATACCAAGCGTCGTCGTCAATGGTAATCTGACTGCGCACCTTTTCATTTAAAGGACTTTTGTTTTGTTTCAGCCTATTCAAACTGCCGAGCTGGATTGGCAACTGGTCGATGGCATTGATGTGCCCATTTCCAAACAGTTTGGTGATGTGTATTTCTCTAAAGACAATGGCCTGCTCGAAACGCGGCATGTGTTTTTACAGGGCAATGACTTACCCATCCGTTTAGCAGCGCTGAATAATTTTGAATATTTTTGTGTAGGCGAAACAGGCTTTGGTACAGGCTTAAATATTTTAGCGCTTTGGCAATTATGGCAACAGGTACGCCCTAATAATCACAGCCATTTACACGCAATTTCTGTCGAAAAATTTCCACTTTGCAAAGCCGATCTTATACGTGCCTTAGCGGCTTGGCCCGAACTCAGTCATCTGTCTGAACAGCTGATTCAGCAATACCCTGCCGCTATTGCAGGCTGTCATCGTTTAAACTTTCCAGATGAACGCTTTAGCCTAGATTTATGGCTAGGCGATGCTCAGGAAGTTTTTCCTGTCATTGCTAAAACTGCTCCTGTCAATGCGTGGTTTTTAGATGGCTTTGCACCCGCCTGTAACCCCGATATGTGGCAGGAAACCGTGCTCAACCCGATTGTAGCACTGTCCGATTATGGCACGACTTTTGCCTCATTTAGTGTGGCAGGCGTACTCAAACGTGGCTTAAAACAACACGGTATTCACATCACCCGCCCACGCGGTTTTGGGCATAAACGGGAAATGCTGAAAGCCATCTGGCAAGCGCCTGAAATAGAGCCAATATCCGATCAGAACGAAACTCAAATTACAACAAATACCACAACAAGCAACCAACAGCGCCATATTGCGATCATAGGCGCAGGAATTGCGGGTTTAAGCTGTGCGTGGGCATTTTCCCGACGAGGGCATCAAGTCACGCTCTATGACCAAACAGCGCCACTTGCAGGCGGTTCTGGCAATCCTTTGGCACTCTTAAACCCAAAACTTTGCCCAATTCATCAAAGTGCTGATCATTTAATGACTTTGGCATGGCAACATGCTTTAAATCACTATGCCGCATTCAAAGCATTTCGTCCGTTGCAGATTCATCAACTGGCACTTAAACATGCCGATGAATTGCTGGATTTAGCCACACAATACCCAAAAGGTATTTTAGCAGCACAGAGTGCAACCGAACTTACGCCACAAAGCGACTTTGCCAGTTTAAGCTTATTGCAAGCAGGAGCAGTTTCTCCACATCAACTGCGTGATGAAATTCTTGCGCATCCGCACATTCAGTTTCAGCAAGCTCAAATTAAACAAATCACCACGACAGCACAGCAACTGATCTTACACAGCGTAGATACTGAACTTGGAGTGTTTGATCATGTCATCGTCTGTGCAGCGCTGCAAAGCGGTGCTTTTTTTGAGCATTACCCTGTGCTTAAACCCATTCGTGGGCAAGTTAGCTGGGTAAATAATACAGATCAGGCTTTGCCATTATCACAAGCCTATAGCTATGGCGGCTATTGCATGCAGCTCAATGCCGATCAACTGATTTTAGGTGCATCGTTTTATCCAAATCGGGAAGATTGTGACGTCTTGGCAGAAGACCATGTGCATAACTACGAACTTATCCACAGTGTCTTTCCTGCGTATGCCGAAAACTTAGCACCCGTAGATACTTGGCAAGGTCGCGCTTCGCTACGCGCCCAAAGTAAGGATTATTTTCCCCTACTTGGCAAAATGCGTGATGATCAGGAAATTTACAGCTTTGCAGGACTCGGTTCTAAAGGCTTTTTATTTGCCCCGTTGTGCAGTGAAATACTGGCGGCACAAGTTTTAGCAGAAGCCTGCGCTGTACCTAAAAACTTAGTACAAAAACTGGCAGCTACACGTTTTCAAAAAAAGGTGAAAACCAAGAAGCCTTATTTTAAAGCTCCTCCACCTTCAAGCTAACGCTCGCTTAGAGAAAATAGAAATAAAACGATACCCAACAAAAAAGCGCCTTACGGCGCTTTCTTCATATTGATGATACTTAGTGACCTTGTTCCAAAGGCATGCCTGCGTCGCGCGCAGCACGTGTACCACCCATTAAAACCACATATTCACGTGAGCTGTCCAAACCTTCTAGTTTTTCCGCTGCACGTGGGGCTTTACTTCCGCCACCACATAAAATGTAAATGGGTTGATCCGCCGACACCTGAGTAAGACTCTCTGCTGATAGATCGTTAATTGGCTGATTCACAGCACCTTTAACATGAGCTTCTGCATAAGCACTTGCATCACGTACATCCCAGATAATCGCGTCAGCTGGGAACTCAAATGTTGTAATTTCTTGTTTACGGATCATTGCGCACTCCTTTGATGTAAAACAACACTTGGCAAATGAAGAAAACATCCCTAGCATCTCAGATATTGTTTCCATTTGCAAAGGTCTTCATTATGCCTTCTTTCGATATTGTTTCTGAATTAGAACTTTTTGAAGTGAATCATGCGGTTCAAAACACACAAAAAGAAATCGGTACTCGTTTCGATTTTCGTGGTCAGGATGTTTCTATCGACCTCAATGAAAAAAACAAAGAGATTAAAATCTCCACTGAAAGTGATTTCCAATGTGAGCAAGTGTATACCATGCTCGAAAATCACTTCTATAAGCGTAAAGTCGACATTCAGGCGCTTGACCCACAAAAAATGACCGCATCGGGTAAAAATGTGATTCAAGTGATCAAACTTAAAGATGGTCTTGACTCAGATACCGCAAAAAAAATTAACAAAGCCATTAAAGACAGTGGCATTAAAGTGCAATCTTCTATTCAGGGTGACAAAATTCGAGTGACCGACAAGAAACGCGATACATTGCAACAAGTCATGGCGTTCTTGAAAGAGCAACAATTTGGTCTGCCGCTGCAATTTAACAACTTTAAAGATTAATTTGGGGATGTCATGGCACCAACCAATCGCTTAAATAAACTGGTCAAAGCAACATCAAAATTGCCGAAAGGCATTCAAAGCCGCCTTTTAAGTCAAGCCTTTGGCCGTGTCGTGCCGATGGTGGGCACTGCGAAAATTCGCTATCAAGAAGTAACCCCATCGCAAGTGGTGGTCAGTCTTGCCAATCATAAAGCCATGCAAAACCATATTGGACAGGTACATGCCTGTGCTATGGCGCTGCTTGCCGAAACTGCTACAGGTTTTGTGACTGCTATGAATGTACCTGATAGTGCCATTGTGCTGATTAAAAGCCTGAAAGTGGACTTTAAACGTCCAACTCAAGGTGCAATGACAGCCATTGCCACACTCAGCCCAGAACAGCAACAACTCATGCACAGCACCGACAAAGGTGAAACACTGGTCAATGTCAGTGTGATTGATGAATCAGGCGAAGCTCCGATTCAGTGTGAAATGTTGTGGGCATGGGTGTCAAAAGCACATTTAAAGCAGAAACAAGCCTAACGCCTGTTTCCTCTCCAAGAAAAAATCCCAGCTACTGTGCTGGGATTTTTTTCATTACGATGTTTGACTAGCTTGATACTTATGATGCTTGACTAGCCTGAGCTTCTAAAAACTTCTGTTTGGCTTCTTCAGGAATCTGACGTTTTGAGCCTTTGACATCAACCGCAACAAAGGTAAATACCCCTTCGGTAACACGCACAGCTTCACGTGAATCATCATGGCTGTCCCACACTTCAATTTGCATTTGAATTGAAGTATTGCCCACTTTCAAAATTTTGGTGTAGCAACTGATCACATCGCCCACTTTTACAGGCACCAAAAAAGTCATTTGGTTAATGGAAATCGTGGCACAACGTCCTTTACTAAAACGCTCGGCATGAATCGCACCAGCCAAATCCATCTGTGAAACGATCCAGCCTCCAAAGACATCTCCACTCCAGTTGGTATCTGCTGGCATGGCAATTGTTTGTAGGGAAAGCACTCCCTCTGGTTTTGCATGAGAATCTGACACGTTCACTCCGGACATTTGCATTAAATTAGCACGAACAGTGCATTAAGACTGGGCATTGAGTTTCTGATCCAACCACTGTTGTAATTCAGTCGCTCGTAGCGCGCCGCTTATTCTAGCAATTTCATTGCTTTTATTCATCAATATCAGTGTTGGAATACTGCGCACATGGAATGCACTGCTTAAGCGTGGATTGGCCTCGGTATCAATTTTGGCAAACACCACCTGCGGATTCTGCTTGGCAACTGTTGCAAAATGTGGTGCCATCATTTTACATGGACCACACCAGTCTGCCCATAGATCAATCAGGATGGGAAGATCACTATGGGTGACAAACTGACTAAAGTTCTGTTCATTTAGCTCAATCGGCGCTAATGGAACTAAAGCTTGATGACACTGACCACATGCTGGATCGGCCGTTAATTTTTCTTCAGGCACACGATTTTTAGCCTGGCAATTCGGGCATACAATGATCATCTAGCGCACTCCAATATGTTGATGTAAGAATTCTAATTGGGTCGAGACTGCTTTTTCAAACCATTCACCATGATAAATATCAAAATGCCGCATATTCCACTCATGATATTGTACAAATGGTGCAATATTGGTTGCGGTTTCCCGACTGGCTTCAATGGGAATCAGGCTGTCTTGTTGTGCTGCGATAAACAGGACAGGAATAGTGATTTTGCGGACTTCCTGAATAGGACGATATCGCATCAATTTAAAGAATACCCGGGCTGGGATATGACCACTCCAGTAATAATCTGGATTCACAATGGATAGATATCCTTCATAACTGTCTTGTGTCGGCATAAAACAGAGTTCATGACGATCAACCACCGGCAAGGTCTTGGGCGCCATTCCCACCTTTGCTCCCATATAGTCCTGACTGGAGATTTTTAGGGCTTTCGGAAGTTGCTGCAAAGGATATAACTTGGCACTTTCCGCACCATCTACAAAAGGCACTTGTACCATGACCGCGGCAATATTGTGTAAGCGTGAGGCCAAACTCAGCACATATCCGCCACTCAGTGAAGTTCCCCACAGAATCATACGTTTGGCATCAATCGACTTACGTTCCGCAATATGTGAAATCATGCTGCGCCAGTCATCTAACTGCGCCTCTATGGATACCAATTCACGTGGACGCCCCGTACTCCCGCCCCAATAGCGATAATCGAATAGCACCACCGCATAGCCTGCCTGAGCAAAATATTGTGCGTATTGCACCAATTTAAAATGACGTAAGACGGCCAGACCATGCGCCATCAGAATCACCGCGGGTTTTTCTATAGATTTAGGGCGATAAAAATCTGCAGCAATCACCTCGTGATCACTTTTGACATATAAAGGCTCAACCATATAGGAATGCATAAGCGCTCCATTGCGTTATTTTATCGTTATCATCGTTATAAATATTTCAGAACATTCTGCTCTTGAATCTGCTTAATGCTATCATAAAGCATATTGTCATGAATAAAATGATGGAGTATTCCCATGTCTGAACAAGTCGGTTTTGCGGGTCAAATTGGTCCTGAACATGTGAGCCAAGTTGTAGAGAAAGGCTTTAAGTCAATTATTAATAACCGCCCAGATATGGAAGGTGGCCCTGAACAGCCAACCAGCGTACAAATTGAGGAAGCTGCTCGCAGTGCAGGTCTGGATTATGTCTTCCAGCCAGTAGTTGCCGGCCAGATTACTGAGCTTGATGTGCGCACCTTTGCTAACCATTATAACGAATTACCAAAACCGATCTTGATGTTCTGCCGTACAGGAAATCGCTCTAATAACTTATATCAACTGGCGAAACAGATGGACCTGCTGGATGACTAAGGTATTTGGGGGAAATGTACTTTTAGTTAACATTTCCTTTTAATTTCAGAGCTTGACCTAATGAGTAAATTTTTACTGGTTATATGTTGCAGTCTTGCATTGATGGGTTGTAGTTCAATGAATTTTAAGCCTACTGTGGGTGTCAGCATGGGAACTTCTGTTTAACTTTTAAAAAGAAGTTCTCAAAAAAAACAGCGCCGAAGCGCTGTTTTTTAGTTAGATCAATTAACACAAGTTGTATATGGACTTATACGGTTAGGAGCATAACTTCCATCGGCAGCATAGTCACTCGCTAAACTTGGAAGGGTTAGTGTTGTATAACCTCTAATTGGTGTTCCATCTTGTATTCGTGCAAGTGTCGCCTTCGCACCAACTTCTACAGATACCCATTGTGCATTAGCTTTCGGATATTCAATAATGAAATCAAATCTACCCGTGCTATCTGTACGATAAGTCGCAGTATATGGATGTGTCGTACTATTATTTGTTGTACCACCTAAGAAACGAACTACACGTAATGCTTGTCCATTAGCCATCCAAGTTGAATTACTCGCATTAATTGGACAAGTAATAGCCTCGTTCTTTGCTAATGTCTGTGAAGGAGTTGTATTAACTAATGGATAGTAATAATCATTTGGTTTAATCCAACCTTTCAAGTTTGTGAATGGATAAACTGCATCCAATTCTTTTACATCTTCTGTCTTAGGTGTCCCATCAGGATTAGTTAGAGGATTACCACTTGCATCTAAAACAGGTTTAGTCACGACTTTCCATGGATCTTTTTGAATACCAAACACCCATTCACCGATGACATAAGAAGTTGGACGAATATCCAGAACAACATCCTGATTTGCAACAGGTTTACCATCAACATCAACTAATTGAACAGAACCTTCTTTTTGATAATAAACCCCATTAGCTGTTGATGTAATCTCTGTTGGGTTAAAGTTAACAGCAATAGAACCAACAGTAACTGGCACTTCTGAATTTACAACATCAATACGATGAGGTACACGTCGTTCTGTATTTTGTTCATCCTTAACAATAGCCTCTACACGTAGGTCAGCAGTAGCAAAGTCATAGTTTCGATCACGCAAGCTTTCATCAATAACAATTGTAAATTTTGCCCAACCATTTTCATCACTTTCAATAGTTGATGCTCCATGAATATAAGCACCATTTCGTCTATAAGCTGGAATTGTTAAAGTTACAGCTTTACCAGCTTGACTTGATCCTTCTAAGTCTACTACTAATACAGACACTTCAACACTATCGCCTCTTAGATTCAATTTATCTTTAGATGACTTGATTTTTAAATCTAATGTTGGTGCTAGAACTGTTGGTGAATGGACTTGAATACTACTAGGTTGAGTTACTATAGCACCTGTTGCAGTGGTATGTGTTGCTGTTAATTCAATTGGTAGAACAGGAGTTGATAATATTCCCTGTAATGATTTCATTGATACTTCAAATACAGCTTCACCAAACTCATTTGTTGTAATTTGTGAAGAACCATTAATACTCGTAGCATTACGTGGGTCATCAATCGCTAAAGTTACAGTTTCATTGGCAACTCCACCTTGATTCGCATCAAGAAGTTTAACTGTTACAAATGCACTATCACCAGATGATGACAAAGATACTCGACTGCTATCTATCGTCAAGTGATAAGGATTACTAATATCTTGAACAGTAAAAGTTAGATCCGTCTGAAGTTTATTACCACGTGGATCACGAATAGTACCCGTAACCATAATAGAGCTTAATACTGTTTTTGTAATACCTTTTGGCACAATCAAGTCAATAGGAACTGAACCGTTTCCTTGTATTACCACTCCTTCAGCACTCAGCTTAATACCTGCAGCTATCGCTTCTGGATTCAGAGTTAATTGCATTGGTGTACCATTAGCAGTATTAATCCCCATTTCATCTTTAACAGCTGCATACACTTTAACTGTTTGCCCAGCTGTCACTGTTTTTACATCTGATGTTAAACGCGGATTTAAAGCATTTGCTGGAGCGGTGATACTAATTACACTTGTTTGCTGTAAACGATCGCCATTATTTAAGTTCGTACCAACTACTGCAAAGACAATACCATTTTTGATCAAACTAGCATCATATGCGCCCTCAGAAACGGTAACCGTAAATTCAGCTTCACCCTTACTGTTAGTTTGAGTTGGTACATTGCTTAATGTCACACGACTAGAAGTTAAACTAGATAAAGCAATTGCGATTGGCGTATTTGGAATAGGATTATCCTTTTCATCAACTGCTGTAATTTTGACTCGTGTTTCACCACCTAGAACAGAAATTGTATCTAATGGGTCACCATCAACTGTCGTAAAGACAAGATCTGCTAAGTCTGGTAAAACCACAGTGGCTTTCTCTAATTCAACTTTACGAACTAACGTGTATGCAGAACCATCAGCACGTCGTGCAGTCGCAGTAAATTCCAAATCATTTGCAGCTAGATTCTCAATTTCAGCTTGATTTTGAGGATTAATCGTTACTTCAAATGTTGCAAGACCATTGCTGTCTGTCATGATTTGAGATGGCGAAGCAAAGCTGACACCATTACTTAAAGCAGCTTCATTTAGACCAAGTGAAACAACTTGGTTTGCAAATGCCTTACCTTCAGTATCTTTTGCATTAATCGTCACTTGAATTGTCTTATGTGTATTCACATCCAATGCAACTACATAATCAGTTGCATTCAAGGTAAAGTAATCTAAAATCTGACCCGCATTTGGCGATTTAAAGTTCAAGGTCTGAATAGCAGCTTTACCATTGCTGGTGGTCGCTGTGACACGAACCCCTGGGCTGACCAAATCAATCTGCGCTTGTGTACCTGCAACCTTATATTCAAATTCAAAATAAGCGTAACCATTGGCATCAGTAAACTTCGTTGCTTCACCAGTTAAGGTTAACTGAGCAGTTTTTAACTGTTCTAAGGTTAAATTTGGTGTGTCAATCGTTACTTTCGCACCTTGTAAAGCACCCTTATCAGCAGATAACGCTTTTACTGGTACAATAATTTTTTGATCTTTTGAATAATCAAATGCTTGCAGAATTGGATCAATTAAAACCTCTGCAGGTGTAGATTCAACATCAGGAGCTCTTAAATCAATACGGCGAGAAGCTTCATAATTCGAACCATCAGCACGTTTAGCTGTTAATGTAACCTGTAAATCACCAGTCACATCATCAATCAGCTTTTGCACTTCCGCTTTATTACGTGGCAATGCCTTAAAGGTAAAGGTCACATAACCATCAGCATCGGTTTTTTGCGTAAAGGTTTGTGCCCCAATATTCGCACCTGTTGGATCAAGTAAATAAACACCATTATTATGTGCTTGTTCATTATAGCTGATCGCGACATCTTGATTAGCAAGTGCTTTACCACCCACATTGATTGCACGTACCTTAACGGTAATATCAGTTTGTACGTTTTCTTCAATCGCAGCATAACCATTTGTATCAATAGAAATATAGTCTAAAGCTTCTGAAGTTAAAGACTCTCTAAAGTTCAATTTTGTTGTCTGTGTTTTTTCATTTGCAGTTGCGGTAACAGTTACACCATTTAAGATCTCACGCTGTACTGTAGATTTTGCATATTTATATTCAAATACAAATATCGCATAGCCGTCATCACCAGTAAACTGTTCAGCTGCACCATTCAAGCTAAAGTTCAGTTGTGCTAATTTCTCTTGAATATCTGTCGTGATTGCGACTTTTTCATTTTTAAGCGTGCTGCCATCAGCATCTAATGCTTTAACACGTACTTGAATCGTATGATCTTGAGTATAGTCAAATGAGTTTAAGATTGGATCAATAACTAAAGTCTCAACTTTAGATTCAACTTGAGCTTGTACTAATTCAACTTTACGTTGCGCTTGACGAACAGATCCATCAGCAACTGCAGATAAGACTTTCACTGTTACGCCATTTGCCAATAATGCTTCTAATTCCTGTTGGTTCTTTGGATGCACACTGAATTCAAATTTTGCATAACCTTCTGCATCAGTTGCTACTGACGAAGCTGTAAGAAGATTGATACCATTTTCATTGGTTAATTCAATCTGAACATTTTGATTCTCCAAAACTGAACCATCAGTACCTTTTGCAAGCACAGATAACGCAACTTTATTTTCTACATCCGTATCAATGACAGCTTTACCAATCATATCAATGACAAGATAATCAAGCGTATTAGTTTGAGTTTCCGCAAAGTTAATAACTGTGCGCTGCTCTTTACCATTTGCAGTCGCCAATAATGCTACACCTTTCAATGCAAGAGGTTTTTGCTCTGTAGATTGTGCATCATAGTTATAGCTAAATTCGAAGACAGCATAGCCTTGATCATCGGTATATTGCTCAGCAGCACCATTTAAACTTAAATTAAGTTTCGCTAATTCTGCACTTGAGATGTTTTCAGGGCGCAATGTAATTTTTTCATTACGTAATGCGCTACCATCTTCACCAATCGCCTTCACTCGTACCGCAATAATGTGATTTTTACTGTAGTCATAAACACTAATTGGATCAATGATCAGATAATCAACTTCACTTGGTGCTTCTGCTTCTGACTTATAAAGTTCAACTTTTCTTGATACTTTGTATGCAGAACCATCTACACGCTGTGCAGATAAACGAACATTCAAACCAGATGCAAGCAATGCCTCTAATTCAGATGCATTTTCTGGTGCAATGTTGACTTTAAATGTGGCTTGTCCTTGTGCATTGGTCACAACTTCTGTCGCAGAATTAAATGAAATACCACTATTGGTTTCTGTTTCATTCAATTCAATTTTCACAGTCTGGTCTTTTAATATCTGACCATTTGTTGCCAATGCAGTTGCTGTAATTATCACTTCTGTTGGTTGATCGGTTGAGATAACTGCACGACCACCTGTAGATACCACTAAATAATCAAGATTGATTTCTTGTTCATTTGCAGGTGCTTTAAAGTTAATAATCGTATTATTCGTCTTTCCATTGGCAGTTGCTGTAATTTCAAAACCATTTAACAGTTTCTTTTGTGCAGGAGACTGTGCATTGTATTTATAGTCAAATGTGAATGTCACGTAACCATAATCATCAGTCAGTTTCGTCGCATCGCCAACAAGACTTAAATTCAGATCAGCTAACTCTTGTGCACTAAGGGCTGTCGTTAAGCTCACTTTTTCATTACGTAAAGACTGACCAGCTTGACCAATCGCTTTCACGCGCACTTGAATTGTTTGGTCTTTTGTATAGTCATATGCTGCTTGTAACGGATCGATTAGTAGTGAAGATACTTGCGATACTTGCTCTTGCTCAATAAGCTTAATCGTTCTTAGAGTTGTATATTCAGAACCATCTTTTGCAGTTGCTTTAACAGCGACTGTTACACCACTCGCAAGCAATGCATTCAGTTCATCTTTATTTTTTGGTTTCGCATTTAAAACGAACTCAGCATTACCTAATGCATCTGTAACTAGGTTGTTAGAGGTTGCATACGTTACGCCATTTGAAACTGCAGTATTATCAATACCAATACTAATACGTTGGTTAGCTAAAACCTTACCATCTGTACCCATTGCCTTGACACGGATCTTGATCGGTGTATCTGTAGTGGTCGAAATTAAGGCTTGTCCATCTGTATCAACAGTAAAGAAACTTAAGTCAATACTATCGCTCGGAGCCTTAAAGTTAATGCGAATATTGCTGACCTTACCATTCGCCAAAGCATTGAAAGTAAGACCTTTTTTCGCTAGCTCTTCTTGTTCAGGCGTTTCGTTATACTGGTAACTAAGTTTAAACGTTGCATAACCTAATGCATCAGTGATTTGTTCTGCTTGGGTCGTAAAACTTAAGCCTAAGTGCTGCATCTGCTGATTAGTTAGGGCAGATTTTAATTGAATTTTTTCTTTTGCTAATGGGCTTCCATTGACATCTAATGCTTTTACACGAACGGTAATTTCTTGATTTTGCGTATAGTCAAAACGGGTTAATATTGGATCTACCATGAGGTAATCCACTTGACTCGTTCCAGTGTCAATAATCGAGTTTGAAACTAAGTCAATTTTACGAGTAACCGAATGCTTAGAACCATCATTACGATAAGACACTACTGCAACAGTTAGGCCTTTTTCAATTAAGGTATTTAATTCAGTTAAATTACGTGCTGCAACTTTTAATTTAAATTCAACTTTACCTTGTGCATCCGATACAAGCTTAGTTGCTGTGGCATATGAAACACCATTTGAAATCGCAGTTTCATCAATACCAATAGCTAATTCTTGATTTGCAAGAACTGCACCATCAACACCAAAGGCTTGCGTACGCACTACAATTTCAGTTTGTTGATTAAGTGCAATTTGAGCTAAACCATCAGTATCTAAAGTAAAGTAATCAAGGCTGACTTTGTCACTGACACTCTTTGTATTGAAGTTAACTTTAATTGTTTGAGTCTTTTGATTAGATAATGCCGTGGATGTAAAAGTAATCCCTTGCTTAGCCAACGCTTGCTGTTCTGCAGATTTATTATATTGATACTTATAAACAAACGTTGCATAACCATCTACATCTGTTAAAACTTCAGCAGCTGTACTTAAACTTAGACTCAACTTATTCAGCTGATCATCTGAAAGTAAAGATTTAATTGATACTTTTTCATTTTTAAGAGGGCCACCTTTTTCACCAATTGCTTTTACTTTAATTGTAATGTCTTGGTTCTTGGTAGGATCAAAGTTTTCATTGATTGGGTCAATTAAGAGATACTTAACTGCTTCAGTTGCAACAGCCTTATCTTCAACAACAATTTTAATATTATTGCTAATACCGTTATCTGTTGTAAACGTCGCTGTGATCCCTGAAGCCTTTAATGCTTCTACAGCTGCTGCTGTTTGCGATGCTGGTGTTTTAATTCTGAAAGTGACATAACCCTCTGCACCGACAGACTGACTTTCATTTAAATCAAAGTTAACACCATCACTACTGCCTTCTAACTTAACAGCATTCGCTACAGCTTCGCTATTCAAGGTAAGTTTGATTTTACCTTTTTTCGCAGCATGTCCATTGTTCGCAATCGCTTTTACCTTAATTTCAACACTGTCAGACATTGCATTGATTTTATAAGATGAAGCGATTTCTAGACGTTGAATAGCTTCTTGATCGGTTGCACTATCATCTGCAGTAATGACATCAACAGTAATGGTCGCGAATTTCTCAGGGTTCTCTAGGAAAGTTGCTTTAAGTTCAATCCCTTCATCCTTCAAAGCAAGTGGTGTATCAGAATTACTTTTTAGGATAAATTCCGCATAACCTTGTGCATTTGTAATGGCTTCAGTTTTATCCAAGGTCACACCACGACCAGATTGATTGGTCTCCAGGCGAACTTTTTTACCTGCTAAATCTTGTTTATTGGAATTTTTGGCATATACACGAATACGTGCTTCGCCATTTTTTGCAGCAATCGGTGCATCAGGCTTAATAATTTCAAGTTTATCGACAATTGTTGCAATATCTTTAAATGTTAGAGACGTAGTTGCTTGCTTTTCTGCACGATGCTCATCAATGAGTTTAAAGTTTAGTATTTTAGATGTATCTACAAGCTGTTGAATTTGTGCCGCAGTTAAATTTTTATTTGCTACAAGTTTAAAATTTGCTTTACCTTCACTATCTGTCTGTACAGATGATCCGTTGCTAATTACAAGCAATCCTTGTAACTCAGCAGGTAAAGACAATTCAACGGTTTGTCCTGACTTAGAACCACCTTTTGGATCAGTCACTTGGACAAAAAATTCAACTGCCCCATTTGGTAAATCAATCGTAAGGCCTTGTGGCACATCTAGAGTATAATCACTAACAATTACACTAGATTTTTTAATATTAAGGGTATATACCTGTTTAACTTGTGTGCCATCTACAGTTGCAGTTAATTGTACTTTACCAGATTCAATATTAATTGAAGGAATTTTAAGCTCAAAAATAGCAATGCCATCTTCAGCTGTAGCAACTAAGGAACTTTTGCTTGTTACACCTAATTTATCTGAATCATTAATCGCTAATCGTACATTTTTGCTAGAAATTCCACCTTTATCTGCATTTAAGACCTGAACAGCAATTTGTACAGTTGAATTATCTACAACCTGAACAATATTTTGGCCACTCGAATCTTGCAAACTAATATTCAAGCTTTCTGGAACTTGAGCTGTATTATCTGTAGATTCATTGCCGCCTCCATTATTTCCTCCTGTATTTGGTTGACTATTATTGTCTGTATTGTAATAACCATCACTTCCACCACCACCACACGCAACCAATGCGATAGAAGAAGCCAATACTGTAGACTTTACCCCTAATTTTTTTAAGTTAATAAAATATGTCATATTCGTACCCATCGTTTTTATAAATGTCACAGACCCGCAAGATAGTTTACGGCTTTTAACGGAATTTACTCAAAATTACAAAAACTTTCAATGTAAATCTTCCAAGCCACAAATTAAATCGTGATATCGGCTGTTAATTGTAGTTATTTCAACTTAAAGGTTATAAATTAAATATTAGTTAACCATTTAATAAAATAGGTGTAACCATCATGTACGACCTCATTATTATTGGTGCAGGTACCGCAGGCATTAGCGCCTATAAAGAAGCAATTAAATACACCCAAAACCTACTCATCATCAATCACGGTCCATGGGACACCACCTGTGCCCGTGTTGGTTGTATGCCTAGCAAAGTCCTCATCTCTAGTGCCAATCGCATGCACGACATTCAACATGCACAAGAAGTTGCACTCACGGTAGATGCAAAAATTGATACATCCCAAATCATGACGCACGTACGTCAATTACGTGATCGTTTTACCCGTGCCACACAAAAAGATGTAGATCGCTGGGAAGCATCCCATAAGATTTCAGGCTTTGCGACTTTTATTGATGCCCATACAATTCAAGTGAATGGACAACAATATCACGCAAAAGCTTTTATTGTTGCAGTCGGTTCTACTCCTGCTTATGACCAAGCCTGGAAAGAAAACTTAGGCGAACGCTTAATCACATCAGATCAAATTTTTGAATTAGAGCACTTACCGCAATCTTTGACCGTCATTGGCAGTGGTGTAATTGCAATCGAATTGGCTCAAGCTATGCAACGCTTAGGGGTAGAGACCACTATTTTTGCACGTAGTCGTAAAGTTGGTTCACTCAGCAGCCCAGAACTACAAACCATTGCACAAAATACACTTAGTCAAGAATTGAATATCAAATTTGAAACCTTGCCAACACAACTACAAAGAACAGAACAAGGCGTGCAAATTGAATATCAAGAAGATGGACAAACACAGAGCTTAACTGCCGATTATGTATTGGTTGCCACGGGTAGACGCAGCTATTTAGATCAGCTTCAACTTGAAAATATTGATACGAGTTTTAACAACATCAAACAGCTCCCAATTGATGCACACACCAAACAACTCGGACGGCATGCTATTTTTATTGTGGGTGATGCACACACTAACACCCCCATTCAACATGAAGCAGCACATGAAGGACGTCTAGCTGTACATAATTGCTTAAACTTTCCAAACATTGAAAATATTAAAACATTAACACCTATGGGTATTGTGTTTAGCTCACCTGAAATGGCATCTGTAGGACAAAACTATAAACAACTGAAAGAGCAAAATATTGCATTTACGACAGGCTTTGTTTCTTATGAAAAACAAGGTCGCGCTTTGGTGCTGGGAAAAAATAAAGGTGCGATTGAAGTTTATATTAATAATAAAAGTCAAAAGTTATTAGGTGCTGAATTATTTGTGGATGCTGCTGAGCACATGGCGCACTTATTGGCTTGGATGATTGATGAAGAACTCACACTTGAGGATATTTTAGATAAACCGTTCTACCATCCAACACTAGAAGAGGGTTTAAGAACAGCACTTAAACATGCACGTCGACAACTACGTGAAATCTAATCAAATTTAGAAAGTATGCTTACTCTTTAAAACCATCCCCTGATGGTTTTATTTTGCCTTCACTTTTTATAGTTTTTAATATTTTCTTTCTCCCATAAAAAAACACCCCCAACGTGAGTTGAGGGTGTTCGAATAATGAGCTGGCGATGACTTACTCTCACATGGGTAACCCCACACTACCATCAGCGCGAAGAGGTTTCACTTCTGAGTTCGGGAAGGGATCAGGTGGTTCACTCTTGCTATGGTCGCCAGCA
>NZ_VPEA01000013.1:0-58594 GCF_013417365.1 Acinetobacter sp. YH12252 | reverse complement strand
GCCGAGTCGTAAAGCTCAGAAAGCTAGCAATGAACAAAGAAATTTAAATCCTGTTCTTGACTCTTGCAGTTAAAAACAGGACATTTTAAATGGTTTATCGCATAGACATTTTAATTGGTGAATAACACACAAAAATCAAAAATGGGAGCCTTAAGCTCGCATTTTTATTGTATTTTTTTGAAAATTTCGTATAACGCCCATTATGTTAAATAGAATAGAATTTGAACGATAAAAAATTAACAGTCATACATTATCATTAACAAATAATAGGGGACATTTTTTATGGGTGATAAATTGAAAGAAATACCAGCACTTACTGGGTGTTTTATTGCGGGTACTCTAGTGCGTGTACAGAGGGATCTAAATTTACCACGGAGAATTTGGAAAAAAATCGAAGATATACAGGTAGGTGATCTAGTTTTTGATCCTAGACAGTATCGTGGACAACAAATCCCTCTAAATTCTTGAAATATTTCTGTTCAAAGGCTTCTGGGCTTAAACAGCCGTTTGCAGAATGTCTTCTGATTCGATTGTAATAAATCTCAATATAGTCAAACAAGACAGCATTCGCTTCTTTTCGAGTGGCAAATACACTGCCATGGACCACATGAACTTTCAATGTATGAAAGAAGCTTTCGGTCACTGCATTATCCCAGCAGTTTCCCCTGCGTGACATACTTTGAACGCAGTTATTCGTCAATAATAGCGCCCTAAAATCACGACTACAGTACTGTGAGCCTTGGTCCGAATGTACCATGACACCCATTGGATACCCCTGACGAGCCATTGCATAATGAAACGCATCACATACCAATTGACGGTCTATTCGATAGCTGGTTTGCCAACCGACAATACGACGGCTGAATAGATCCAGCATCACACATAAATACAGCCAACCTTGCTTAGTACGGATATAGGTAATATCTGTTGTCCAGATCTTATTGGGTTCATTGACCGTAAATTGACGATCTAACAAGTTAGGTGCTGTAGGCAAACGATGGTTTGAATCAGTCGTATGCTTGTATTTACGTGCAATCCTGCTACGTAAACCAAGCTTTTTAAGCATTCTTCCAACGGTTCGTTCGCTCATGCTGTAACCTAAATCATGCATGTCATGTACCAATGAAGGTGCACCCAATCGTGCATGATGCTGCCAATATACGGCTTTTAAATCATTATATTTCTGCGCTAGATTGGTCTGGCGCTTTCGCCAGGCATAATAGCCTGAAGTGCTGACACCCAGGCATTTACAGACAGAAGATACAGTGACTTCATTCACATCCAGATCTTGAATTACCGTGTACTTTTCTTGGCATGATCTGTCAGAAAGTACACATGCGCTTTTTTTAAGATGTCATTGACTTCCCTAAGCTGTTTGACTTCTTTCTCTAATTCCAATATCCGCTGTTGTTCTGGTGAAAGTTGACGTTTGCTTGAACCCACTGGATTGGCTTCACGAATCCATTTGTCTAAAGTTGAATAACCCACACCTAATTTCTGGGCGATTGCAGCTGTAGGCTCGTGTGAGTTTGAAAGTGCATAATCAATTGCTTGCTGTTTAAATTTGGGATTAAAACGTTTGGCCATTTCTTGGATCTCCAAAGTTAACGTTACGTTATCTTTAGAGGGAAGTACTGTCCATTATTTTGGCTAGGATCAACATGATGAAATAGCTCTCTTAAAATCAAAGGTTCAGCTTGATCAAATGCAATATCCCTAGTCTGAACGATCTGCTTCAAGAATTTATTCACATTGTTGTCGATATGAGTGACTGTGATCTCCTGCCAGATACTAGGCACAATCAGGGCTAAAGGACGTATTTTATAAAAATGAGAGGCAATATTAATCCCATACGGATCAAGATCACCATAAAATGCCAACAAGCAGTTATCCGATACTTGTTCTAATAATTTAACTACTGTTTTAATGTTGGCCCCATGCCCACGATAGACAAACAGGCTCGACTGCCACTCAAGAGGCAACTGCATATACCAATCAAATACCCTATTCATCATGGCACCATTTTCAATAATAATGATGCGCTGTATCGATTGTATGTCATCCCTGGATGAATTTGGTCAAAAGTGAGACGATAAATATCCTCAAATCAGTAAATCATGGCTTGCCAACTGGTCGAATCTCAACACGTTCTTTGCCTATCCAATGGACATTCGCAAGGCGATTTATACCACCAATGCAATTGAATCCTTGAACAGTGTCATTCGCCATGCCACCAAGAAAAGAAAAATCTTCCCAACCGATGAATCTGTGAAAAAAGTGGTATATTTAGCGATTATGGCAGCAAGCAAAAAATGGACGATGCCCATTCAGAATTGGAAAGCTGCCATGAATCGTTTTAGTATCATGTTTGATGAACGTGTAACCAAGTATTTTTAAAACCACATTTACACAGAATTATTTACACCCTCATTAAATAGTGTAATTATCAGTAGATACCAAATTTACAATCTTCAATGGCTTGCATTTTTTTAGTAGTTGACTCAGCCAACGTTTTACGTTGCTCTTGAATTGCAGGGTCACGAGTAAAAATAGGTAGTTCTTTAACTTTAGTCCGATATTCTGTTTCAATTTCATGACACACTTTAATATTTTCTATTGTTTTATTGACAAAATTTTCATCTACTTTTTTGTACTGATTTTTAGAAATACGTAATGTTTGACCATCATCAGATAAATGTAAGGGCATAGCAGCTAAACCATTATTAACCGCTAAAGTATCATCTTTTTTTTCCAATACGAGAGAACTTCCCTCTTTACCATTCACCACATTACTACGAGCAACCACATTTTCTTTAAGAATATAACTATCTTTACCCTCTTTAAAAATTTGCATAATGCGCTTTCCTTGCACATTTTCTAATTGCCAGTAGCCAACCATTTTGTCATGTTTATTACCACAAGCTGATAAAAAAACCGTCGACATTGATAATAAGATTACTAACTTTTTCATAAGTAAACCTCTGAAAATAATAAAGATTCTTCTAAGCACAACTTTTTATAACTATCACTAGTCGTTTTTAGGTTAAACTGAAATATATCAAAAAATAAATAAAATACATACATTTATTTTTAATTGAATTATTTCAAGTGGAAACTACACCCCAAATTTGCTAAATAGGTTTTCCAGCGTTTCAGTTATACAATGTTTTATGAGATCTGGACTAAATTCAACAGCATCATGAAAAGTTAGAACAACAAAATATCCGAAACTATTCCCAAAAGATGTCAAACAGGAAGCCCATTTGAAACTTTACTTAATGGAAAACGAATTTGGGCTGATAAGAATTTAGCCCAAATTTAACCTGACAGGCACAATAAAAAACGGGGAACTGTCAGATCAGTTTTGAGCTAGTATAAGTGAAGGGTTGTCCTTGTTAGCAGCAGTGTAAAAATGCCCCCTTGGTTATGGTTAATATAGCGGTCTTTTTGAACACTATCTGTACCCTATTCTTTTGAACTGGAAAGCTCTTCAGCCAACTGCTCAGCCTGTTCCAATACAGTTTCTGTAGCCAATAAAGCCATATCAGGTGGATAGCCATACTTCTTCAGCAATCTCTTCACGATGACTCTTAACTTTGCTCTAGCAGCTTCCTTGATCGTCCAATCCAAAGTCACATTCTTACGAATAGAATCAGTGAGTACGACTGCAAGTTCTCTCAATATGTCTTTCTGCATCAATTCTCGAGCACTGTCATTGTCTGCTACTGCTGAGTAGAACGCATATTCGTATTCTGTCAGGTTGAGTTCTTCAGCCAGTTTGTCTGACTCCTGAATTGTCTTAGCTAACTTGATCAGTTCATCAATGACTTCTGCTGCAGTAAGTACCTTGTTCTGATAACCCTTAATTGCTGAACTCAACATATCCATGAGCTTCTTACCTTGGGTGACACTGCGTTGCTCTCGTACCTTAATCTCATCACCAAGTAACTTCTTAAGTGTTTCAAGCGCAATGTTCTTATGCTTATAGTCTTTCATCTCCTGCATAAACTCATCAGAGAGAATCGAGATATCTGGTTTCTGAATCCCTGCAGCATCGAAGATATCTACCACTTGCTCTGTGACTAGAGCTTGGTCAATGGTTTGCTTTACCTTGGCTTCAAGCTCAGCATTACTTAAGCCAGAAATCTTGCCTGTACCATCACTAAACTTAGCAAGACGTGCTTTGACTGCTTGGAAGAATGCCACCACTGGTGCAGCTTCCATAGCATGTGGATGAGGTACAGCTAATGCGAATGCCTGTGACATCGCTGTGACTGCTGTCAGGAAGCGAGTCTTCCCTTCTCCTTGATCTACACCAAGGATATGCTCTTCCGCTTCTAAAATGATGTTGAGCTTACGAGAAGTATCTGCAGTGAAGTACTCTTGGTAGTTGAAGCCATGCAAAATGCCATCAAGCACTTCTAGCTTTTCTTGCAGGATCGTTGCAGCTTCATCCTGCACCAATGCAGGATCACCTTTACCACCTGCTTCTGAGTAAAACGATAAGGCTTCTTTCAAGTCAGATGCGATACCAAGATAGTCCACAACCAAGCCACCAGCCTTGTCTTTGTAGACACGGTTGACTCGTGCAATCGCTTGCATGAGGTTGTGACCTTTCATTGGTTTGTCGATGTAAAGGGTGTGCATACTTGGGGCATCGAAACCAGTCAGCCACATATCACGAACAATAACGAGTTTGAGCTTATCATCATTGTCTTTCATACGATCTGCTAAGCGTTGGCGCTGTTGCTTGGTAGTGTGATGTTTAGCAATCACCTCACCATCTGAAGCTGAGGCAGTCATCACAACTTTGATTACACCATCATTCAGATCATCACTGTGCCACTCTGGTTTGATCTTTACAATCTCGTTGTAAAGGTCTACAGCGATCCTGCGAGACATGCTGACGATCATGCCTTTGCCTTGGTTTGCATTGGCTTTAAGACGCTGCTCAAAGTGTTCTACGATGTCCTTTGCAATGGCTTTGATACGTTCTTTACTGCCGATCAAACCTTCGACTCTTGCCCACTTCGCACGTTCTTTTTGAGTTTGGTTTAAGTCATCTTCAGTAAACTGGTCATCAAAGTCTTCAATCAGCTCTTTGCCTTCCTCACTGATGGCAATCTTAGCTAGGCGGCTTTCATAGAAGATACGAACAGTTGCACCATCCTCCACTGCTTGCGAGATGTCATAGATATCTACATAGTTCCCGAAGACTGCAGGTGTGTTTACATCCGTCTTCTCAATTGGTGTTCCTGTGAAACCAAGGTAAGTAGCATTAGGAAGTGCATCACGCATGTACTTGGCAAAACCATAGACAGTACGTTTACCGACAACCTTGCCATCTTCATCTTTGACATCGACTTCCTTGGCATTAAAGCCATACTGAGAACGATGTGCTTCATCTGCAATCACGACAATGTTGGTTCGGTCTGACAGTTGCTCGTAGACGCTAGTGCCATCATCCGGTTGGAACTTTTGGATGGTGGTGAAGATCACGCCACCTGAACCCACCTTGAGTAACTCTTTGAGTTCTTCTCGGCTGTCTGCTTGTCGTGGTGTTTGTCTAAGGAGTTGGCTTGATGCAGCGAATGTACCAAAGAGCTGATCATCTAGATCATTACGATCTGTGATCACAACGACTGTTGGATTATCCAAAGCCAAGACAATCTTGCCTGTGTAGAAAACCATAGACAAAGACTTACCTGAGCCTTGGGTATGCCATACCACACCGGCTTTCTTGTCACCGACTGCTTGTTGCTGTACCAATTCGAGCTTACTTCTACCTTGATGTTGCATGGCAACTTCTGCTGATTTCGAGTCCGAGTTCACTGCAGACGCACGAATAGTCGAGAGGACTGCTGCATTCACTGCATAGTACTGATGATATGCAGCCATCTTCTTGATGGTCTTAATGGTGATTAAGCCATTGGTATCCTCGTGCTTCGTTGATTCATAGACAATGAAGTGTCGAATCATGTCGAGTAGTGTGACTGGATTCAGTAAACCATGAATCAGGACTTCTAGCTGTGCTTGTGTCTTCTTGGCTTTGGTTTGACCATTGTTTGTCTTCCACGCCATGTAGCGACTGTAGTCTGCTGAGACAGTACCTGCTTTCGCCTCTAAACCATCAGAGATGACGTTGAAAGCATTGTAGGTAAACAAGCTAGGGATTTGGCTTTGATAGGTCTGTATTTGCTTGTATGCGCCTTCTACAGTGGCATTCTCGTCTGTTGCATTCTTGAGTTCAATGACCACCAAGGGTAAGCCATTCACATACAAGATAATGTCTGGTCGTCTTGTCCAGCGATCTTCTTTGATGGTTACTTGATTGACGACAAGGAATTCGTTATTGGTTGGATTCTCAAAGTCAATCAACCAAGCATACTCACCTTGAGTGTTACCCTCTTTGCTCACCTCAATGTTAATGCCCTCAGTGAGCAGTCGGTGGAATGCTTGGTTATTACTGAGTAGATCAGGGGATTGAATATTGGTGACTTGCTTTAGTGCTTCAGTACATTTGTCTTGGCTTAAATGAGGATTTAAGCGTTGTAATGCATCAAGCACTTTGTCTTCCAAGATGACCTGCTTATAGCTTCGTAGAGGGTTAGTGCCCTTCGATTCAATCTCAGGTCCATACACATAGGTATAGCCCAATCCCTCTAGTTGCTCTATCGCCATCAGCTCAATGTCTGATTCGGTCATCTTAGTCACTTGATTATTTCCCCCTAAACTTATCCATATAACCTGGACTCATTAATTTTTTATATGATGTAAAGCTAAGAAACCTTATTCATCGTCCTGCACGTTATAGCCATACTTCTGCACAGCATTCTCAATAGCGCCCTCAAACTTATGGCAAACATATAGATAGAGTTCAGCATCTACCATCAGTACTCCAGGAACACCTAAACCATCATTGAGTGGAATCAGAGTCTTTTGTGAACCAATCTGAACTGTTGGTCGTTGGTATGAGCAATTCACAGTGACTTTATGTGGCGATCTATTCCAGTCAATTTTCTTGGCTTCCCACTCACGACTACCGCCCAGCAAGGTGACTTGAATCTTGGATTCAGTCGCTGTCTTATTCAGTTGTTTGTAAGAGACAAACTTGGCGACTGAACAAGGAGAGTGATAACAGGTTTCTATGACTTTACCTTTTTGTATGCCGCTATGATTGAATTTAGCCGGTGCTGCTTGAACGGTTGCAGCAAAGCTAACTACAGCAATCAAGCCAAATCCCATTTGAATCATGCGCTTTATCATTCTGTTTTTCCTCTTTGTTCTCTTTTACTTAATCCATCGGCACAGCGATCTTATTCACTTTCCAACTCAAACCATCACGAACCATTTTGACAGTGACGGCTTTGGAATCATTTGGATGTTGGATCACAACCTCAAAGTCACTGAATGAGGTATAGCGAGTTTTGTACTCTGCTTGATCTTCTTCTTTGGTTTCTGTTGTTGATGCTCCCTGTGATGAATGTGCTGCATCTTTAAGGTCTTTGCCTTGCATCATCATGGTCATCCCTTCAGGTGTGACAAAACCATCAATCATCTTGTCTACCATGGTAGATGCAAGCATGGCACCTAGTGCTGCGAAACCATCATCTTTATGGGTTGCCATCTCTTTCATCATCATGGCATTCATTTGATCTTTGAAGCTCTGACGCACACTTGGATAGTCGATGTACTTGGACACCTTTTCGCTATCACCTACTTGTGCAGCATTCTTGATGTTATTGATGGCAATGTATGGCGAAGCATACAAGTAGCCACAGATCACTACGACTAAGGCAATGATTGCCCCTATAATTTTTTTATTCAATTCAGCCCCCTGAATGTAAAAAAGGTGAAGCCATCAAATGACTTCACCTCAAATGTTATGCAACTTCTTCTGTTTGGTATTGGACTCTGACTTCGCCGCTCATCAGCTTAGGAAGCAAGGTATCTCGTAGTTGTTCAAGTGTTTGGATTTGCTTCTTGTTAGATGAAACCTTTTGCATCGAAGGAGTAATCAACAGCGAATACTCTTCAAGGTAGTCTAAACTTGGAGTCTTAAAAGAGATATTTAACATATCTTCTGGCTTAACCCTTTGATGACTGCCACTGGTTCCCGAAGCACTCATTGCTAATTCATCAATAACATCTCTTGAATTGAATAAGCTATACAAGAACATTAAATGAGATCCTACTTTAGGCTTCAAATTCTGAAACTCTGTTGAACATACATAATTATCTTTGACATCAGTTAATAACCATATACGAGGCACTCTTGGATTCAGCTTTGAGACTAAAATTGAGTTCTCACATACTCTGTACTTATTACTCAGAATTTCCGCACCCAATTCAATAGTAGGCTTTTCTCCTGAATCAAAAGCAGGCAAACTAAAATGATAGTATGTCTTAAGAGGATCTTTTGATGGGTTCACATTGTCTTTGATATGAGTAGCTATATCACTTACTAGTAAATCATCCCAATCCTCTTTCGCTTCCTCAATAAACCATTGACGAAACAGTGTTTCAGCCATGGCTTCCAAAGTCTTGTTCTGACAGTGCAGTAAGTCGATCTTGTCATCTAATGATGAAAGGATTGAGGCTATGGCTTTTTGTTCAGGGAGAGACGGAAAGCATATCTCTTCTTGATGAACATCATTACGGTTAACTCCAGGCACCGCACTTTTGTCACTAAATTTTTCCCAATCCAATGTTTGCAAAAAGTAGTAGATGAACTTTTTGTCATTCCCCTTAAAGTCGTTTACATAAAGAGATGTGTTTAATGGCCAAAATGGTACATCACTGAAAAAAACTGAACCAATGGTTCCATATCGGCCCGTCACAACACCTGATTCATTTACTTTGGCTTCATTATGAAAATCAGCAAAACCTGAAGAAGCAATGATGGGAACACTACCAGAAACACGAGATTGCTTTGGTAAGTCATAACCACGTTTTAGGGTAAAGAAGCTATCTAATCGCCCAACCTGCCACTCACTCATACAACCACCTTTGCTAAGTTCTCAGCAATGGCTTGGTTTAGCTTGGCTTCCTCAGCAAGCTGTGCTTCAAACTCTGCCTTTAAGCTTGTAAAGCGTACCTTGAAGTCGAACTCATCTTCATCATCAGCTAAACCAACATAACGACCTGGCGTCAGTACATAATCAAGCTCAGCGACTTTCTCAAGTGGTACAGATGCACAGAAGCCTGCAACATCCTCATACTCACCACCCTTGTTACGCCAATTGTGGTAAGTGTCTGTGATGAGCTTAATATCTTCATCAGACAAGACTTTGGTTCTGCGGTTAATCAGATGACCTAGGTTACGAGCATCAATGAACAGAATCTCATTGCTACGATCTTGGTATTGGCTTGAGTTAACACGGTCACGACGCATAAACCATAAAGCAGCAGGAATCTGTGTGTTCAGGAACAGCTTGGCAGGTAGGTTCACAATACAGTCGATGACATTGGCTTCTGAAACCAAGGCTTTACGAATCTCACCTTCACCACTGGTCTTAGAGGTTAATGCACCTTTAGCAAGCACAACGCCTGCCTGACCTTTAGGACTCATGTGATACAAGAAGTGTTGCATCCATGCGAAGTTCGCATTGCCTGCAGGTGGTGTACCTAGAGACCAACGAGCATCACCCACTAACTGCTCACCGCTCCAATCAGAGACGTTGAATGGTGGATTAGCAATGATGTAATCCGCTTTCAGGTCTTTGTGTGCATCATTCAGGAATGAACCCTCAGAGTTCCATTTCACATGCTCTGAGTTAATGCCACGAATGGCTAAGTTCATCTTGGCCAAACGCCAAGTTGTCTGGTTACTTTCTTGACCATAGATGGAGATGTCGTCCACTAAACCCTGATGCGATTCTACGAATTTCTCAGACTGTACGAACATACCACCTGAACCACAGCAAGGATCGAATACACGTCCTTTGTATGGCTCTAGCATTTCAACCAATAAGCTCACGATGGATTTAGGCGTGTAGAACTGCCCACCTTGCTTACCTTCAGCTAAAGCGAACTCACCTAGGAAGTACTCGAATACGTGTCCTAAAACGTCGGCAGAGCGATCTTTTGCATCACCTAGGGCAATGTTACCAATGAGGTCTATCAGCTCACCTAGGCTCGTAGGATCGAGATTTTGACGTGCATAGACTTTAGGTAGTACACCTTTGAGCTGAGGGTTCTCATTCTCAATGGCTTCCATTGCATCGTCTACAATCTTACCAATGGTGACTTGCTTTGCTTGGTTTAACAGGTATGACCAACGTGCGATCTCAGGAACGAAGAAGACGTTGTATGCAGTGTATTCATCACGATCTTCAGGATCAGCTCCTGCAAACTCTCCCTCACCTTCAACCAATAGGTTGTAGTGAGCTTCAAATGAGTCAGAGATGTACTTGAGGAAGATCAAACCAAGGACTACATGCTTGTACTCAGCAGCATCAATGTTCTTACGAAGTTTGTCTGCAGCTTTCCAAAGAATGACCTCAATGGGTTCTTGTTTGGTTTGCTTTGGAGTACGTGCCATGGAATTGTCCTGCAATGAATAGGTTATCTAGTTTTAGTTAAACCAATAGTACCCAATAATACGCTCGTGTGTAAGTATTGATACGTCATTTCTTGTCGTACAATTTAAGTATTAAAAAAGTGTAGCAAGTTGCTACACTTTTCAGACTAATCACAAACCCCACTTTAGCGATCGTTAAAGTGGGGGTATTTTCTAAACTTCTATCGCTTATTCATAGTGATTTATTTTTAAGCGTATTGATGGCTAAAAAATACAATAAAAATTAACTTCGATAAGTGCAAGGCGATTTTCTTCAAGTTTTGTGCTGTAACTGACAGTAAACATTGCTGCGTTACTTGCATAACAGAGACCCTGTAATTATTTTGCAACGGCAAAATTCGTTCAACAGTCTCCTTATCGGGACAATATAGATGCGCGACACGTTCATGAATGATATTGAGATCAATCGCTTTGTCTATTTTACGTATAAGATAATTTTTAGGAATAAACTCTTCTAGCGTAACCATATCAATTTCAGTTTGGGTGGTATAATTTTTCGCATGTGATAATTATAAAAAATTCTCACGTAAGTGTGAGAGTTTTATGAGCAAACTGAAAAGTGTAGCAAGTTGCTACACTTTTTCACTTTTCTGAATAAGCTGTTTTAAAAAATCTTCTAGTTGTAAAAGACTAGCTTCATCAATTTCTGAAATTTTAAGAGAGATATTGAGCTGTTTTTGATTCAGTTTGATATTTCCAGCAACCTTACCATCATATTCGATTTTTCTTACCACTGATGTCGTGGTTACTTTTTCTGGATCTTGACTCAATAGTTTTTCAGCATAAGAAGTAACTTTGCTTTGCTCCAGTTTTTTTTCTTTTAATTTCTCCCAAGCACCGAGTAAAGCTGTTTCCGCCTCCGAAAGTTGCTCTATATGATCCGATAAAAATTTCTTGAACGCTGTTGCAGCAGTACGACCGACTAGACCTGGCTCCAAATCCAGGTCATTCAACATTGCTTTAGGCAGCTTTTCATACGATAGATATTTGTACATATCTTCGCGATTTAAACCCAATGAATTAGCTAAACGTTGCTTGTTCTTCTTCAACTTTTCATCAAGTGAGTTCAAACCAATAAAAATTTCATAATCTGTCAGATCTTGACGCTTTAAATTTTCAGCTAGGGTTAACAAAGATGCTTCTTCATCATTAGCATCAATGATAATGGCTTCAATCACCGACTTGCCGAGTAATTGATGCGCCCGTAAGCGTCGCTCGCCTGCAATCAGTTCATATTTCAGATTATCAAGTTTACGCACTGTAATGGGCTGCAAAAGGCCGATTTCATTAATAGAATCCGCCAGTTCTTTTAATTGAGAATCTTCAAATACTTTACGCGGTTGGTTGGGACTGCGACTGATATCCTCAATAGGAACATTACGTCTAAATTCTTTTAGCTCTTTAATATTGTCTTTCTGTGCTTGCTGATGTTTTTCTGTATTTTGTTTCAATTTTTGAGCTAAAAGCTCTTTAGTGCTTGCCATAATACTCTCAGGTTTAAACTTTCGCTACAATTTCATAAGCAAGGCTTTCAAAAGCCTTACGTACTTTTGAATTTTTTTCTACTTTCAAAAGTGGCTGTTGCAGAATTGCTGCTTGATTAACTTTAGTACTTTGAGGAATGGTAGTTTGTAAAATTTTTCCAACCTGTTTTAAAGCTTCATCCCGAATCAATTTACAAACATTCTGACGTTCATCATGTTTAATCAGTAAAGCGCCTAAAAGCTCTAAATCTGGATTAATACGTTTTATCTTTTCAAGATGGTTTAAAAGATCTGTTACCCCATACAGTCCATATTGTGATCCAGATTCGATAGGGATAATGACATGTGTTGATGATGCTAAGGCATTACTGGTTAATAGTTTAAGACTAGGTGGGCAATCAATTAATATGAAGTCGTAAAGATCTTTTAACAGTTCTAGCTTGATGCTTAATTCTTCTGAAGGACGAGGAGCTTCTTCTTTAAGCTGGTCTTCAGTTTTTCCTAAATTTAATGAGCCATAAATTAATGATACTTTTTCAAAGTTTGTTTCTTCTTGTAATGCATCAGCTAATAATGAAATATCACCAACGAGTAATTCTGCTGAAGTAACAACAATTTCGCTTGGATGTTGGATCCCAATGTGTAAACTTGCGTTTGCTTGAGGATCTAAATCAATGACTAAAACTTTATTGCCAAGATTTGCAAGTTCAGAGGCTAGATGTACAACGGTCGTTGTTTTGCCACATCCACCTTTGTGGTTAGCAACCGTAATAATTTTTGCAGACATACGTGTCAGATGCTTCCGTATTTGAATGTTTAACAATATAAATAACTTTCACTCATCATACTATAGTTTTTAAATTTATAAATCTTATTTATTTAGGTGTAAAACAACTTAAAAAACTAATTTTTAAATAAGCTAGCTTAATTAATAATTAGTATAATTATTTATTTAGCTAATTAATAATTAAGACTGTTTTTTTGCTATATAAAACAAATGCTTATAAGTTTAAAAGTGGAGGGCTTGTCACCGTAAAGTGGAAGGTTTGTCACTCAAAGGTGGAAGGTCTGTCACTCAAAGGTGGAAGGTCTGTCACTCAAAGGTGGAAGGTCTGTCACCGTAAAGTGGAAAGTTTGTCACAAGAGTGGAAGGTTTGTCACTACTATTTTTAAAAAGGTTATATTTTTTAAAAAACTCTTGCAAAAATAAATACTTAATTTGTTGATAAAGTTGGCTAAACAATCTTTAAGGGTGGAAGGTTTGTCACTATGTGTTAGCACCCTGTGGATAAATTTTTTTTATTGGATATTTCCTGATGATTATCTATTCATTTATACCTTTCAAATCTAATGAAAGGTGGAAGCCTTGTCACATCTAGGTTTCTATCTGACATAGCATACCTAAATTTGGAAGAAATAAGTGAAAATGGGTATTTTGAACTGTTAGTTTAGAGCTAAAGGTGGAAGGTCTGTCACTATATGGTGGAAATAATATATTTCATTCCACTTTAAGGACAATAAATCGTCAAAAATGCATATTTCTGATGACAAGCCTTCCACTCTTAGATTCTTGTGGTGAAAGTCTTGAAAGTTTTTCCACTTTTGTATATAAAAATAGAATTAAATATATAAATATCACGGTTATGACAGAATCAGAATCATTGCAAGAAGAATTGAATCATATTCCTTACTGTATAGGCAATATTCGTCATAATGGCGTTGTTAGCACTAGTAACCGCTTAATTCGCCCAATTGAGTTATCAGCCAATGAATATAAGGCGCTCCTATATGCAATGGCTGTTGCAAATTATAGTGAGAAAAATAGGGTAAATGGTGAAATCACAGAACAAACCTATATTTATCTGTATAAGGATGATTTGGCAGATTTACTAGGATTGAATAAACGCAATTCGATTAATGTTGCAATAGACCGGATTTATAAAGAACTTTCATCTAGGGTGGCTCATTTTATTATTGAGGAACCTACTGATGATGGTAAGAGAAAGACTAAAAAAGTACATTCTGTCGTTCCTATTATCCGTGAGTTAAGATGGGAAGATGATTCTAAAAATGCCATTCAGATTCGTTTTACCAGTGAGGTGTTACCGTATTTCACGCAGTTGGCTGGGGGGAATTTCACCACCTATCAATTGAAACATCTGTTTGCCTTGGATTCTGTTGCTAGTATGAGTCTTTATACGTATTTCATTAAAAATGAATTCAAGTACGCAAGCCAAAAGAGTTATGAAGTCCCAATGCTTTTAGAAAACTTGAAAGCTCTGATTGATATTAATGAAACTAAATATGATCGCTGGGTAGATTTTAGACGCTATGTATTAGATAAAATAGTTGCAGAAATTAACGAAAATACAGATCTACAACTAGAGTATGAAACCATAAAAAAAGGGCGCCCAATTGTGGGGGTGAATTTTAAACTGCATCAGCGTATTACTGATAAAACACTAAATGAAACTGCTGTAATTGAAAAAATTTATCTTGATGTTCCATTTGAAGAGAATGCATTAGTAAAAGAATTGGGGGCAAAATTCGATACGAATGTACGTTCCTGGTACATTTTTAATAATGATGAAAAGTATTCGCAGTTCAAGAAGTGGTTTAAAAAAATTGGTTGTCTCACTGACTCTCAAGCAAATATTGTTATTAATGACACTTTATTCCAAATGGATTTTGCTGAAGTTGGTATGAGCTTGAATGACTTTAAACGTAATATGAAGCATAAACTAAAAAATAATCCGGAATTTGTACAAAGTATTCGTGATAGGCTGAATGATATTTTTGGTAAAGAGCTTGTCTAAGGAAAAGTGTAGCAACTTGCTACACATTTTTTAATGTATCACTGAAGAATTCAAGTACTAAGAAAATTGGATACAAAATATCTGTGTGTATAGCTGAATGAAAAATAGTTAAAAGAATAGATATTATTTTTAGATTTTACACTTTTGTTGTTCCTCATATATTTTTGCAGAAAAAAGTTTTTCAGTGCTCAAAAAATGGTGTGGTTAAGATAGGGAGATCAACCAAGTTTTAAGTATATAGAGTAATTTAGATAAAAAATTACTAAATATTTTTATAGCCTTTGTATAAAGCAGCGGATCATGAAAACTATTAAAATAGCCTAAGCTTATTAGCTTTGTTGTAAAAATTTACTCTGAGATGCTTCTTAAGCTAGATATTTGATGCTGTTGCGTCTAGCCACAAATGATAAGCTAAAGACCGTTTTAGCTAAAGATGATGACGATCAACTTGGCGATACCATTGATTTGTAAGTATCCTCTAAACTCTATGCCAATCTTTTAATTTGGATCACTTTGTATGTCGGCAACTTTTGCAGTACACCATTTAAATAGGCATACAGATCTAGACCATTCAACTTTGCTGACTGGATCAATGTCATGATGTTAGCAACTCGCTGACCACTGCGCAGTGATCCAACATACAACCAGTTCTTACGACTTAAAGCCCAAGGGTGCATTTGGTTCTCCACCAAATCATTGTAAATAGATAGATTACCATCATCTGAATAGCGGCTTAAGGCTTGCCAGCGCTTTAGAGTGTAATTGATTGCCTTAGCGGTGGTAGAACTTGATGGCACCATCAGATGATGTTGGTTGAGCAATTCATATAGTTGTTGCATCACTGGTTGACTATGCCGTTGCCGGTATTCGCAGCGTTGTTGCGCTGTACCGTCGGTCTTGTGCCTTAACTCTGCTTCTATCGCATACAATTTCTGAATCAGCACCAGTGCCTGTTCAGCAATCTGACTTTTCCCAGTGATATGCAGTTCATGGAATTTACGACATGCATGTGCCATGCAACCTACTTCAATGATCTGACCTGATTTGAAATGTGCTTTATAACCACTGTAATCATCACAGACCAGATGTCCCTGCCAGCCATTCAGGAATTCTTCTGCATGCAGACCTGAACGGTTTCTTGAAAGTCATAGATCACCCCCTTGCTGCAGCACCACCTGTTTTAAGGCATTGACCAGAGGTTCAAGTGTCTACACCACAGCGACCAATCCAATCTGACAGGGTGGATCTAGATAGATCTACACCTGCGCGCAGAAAGATCTGTCGCTGACGATACAGCGGTAAGTGATCAGCATATTTGGATACCAGCACATGGCTAAGTAACTCAAGTGTCGCAATACATTTATCGATCACATAGGCAGGCATCGTTTGCTGAGTCAGGGTGTCACATTGATCACAAACCCATTTACCACGCACATGCTGTTCTTTATAGAACTGCGCTGGTCTGAAATTCAATTTTTCACTGATATTCGCCGATACGACGCAGTGTGCACCCACAGATGTATTGCGTTGATGCAGATTCATGCTCAATACGTACGGTTGCTAAATGATCTGGGAGTAGTCGACGTTTATGTTTATTTATCCAATGAGCCGTAAAACACCCTCATTTATGGAGGTGATATAAGGCTCGATTTTTAATTCTAATGAGGTGATTGTTGTTGCTCGATGTATTGTTTAATAATTTCTAATGGCGCACCACCGCAACTTGAAGCAAAGTAACTTGGCGACCATAAAGAATCACCCCAAAGTTTGTTTTTAATTTCAGGAAAGTCTTTTCTAAGGTGGCGACTAGATAGACCTTTTAAGCTATTCACTAAATTTGAAATAGCAACTTTTGGTGGGTAATTAATTAATAAATGAACATGATCATCCTCCCCATTAAATTCAATCAATACAGCATCAAAATCCAAAGCCCGATATTGGCAATAGTCACCAACATAATATACATTAAATTGTATAAATTGCTGTGTATATAAGTACAATGAAATAAACAACTTACGTTTTCAAATATTTTTTATTGGAATTAATTTTTATTAAGATCGTTTAATTGTGGTCACATAAGTTTTTAAAAATTTACCAAATTATCACCAACATAATTTTGTGATGATTAATTAGGTAAACCGAATGGTAAAAAATCAGGTTGATGGAATTATATATGGCCAGCCTAGGCTTTTATCAGCATTAATTAACTGTATAACCCCCAAAAAAAATTAAAACAGACACTCACCATTAAAACTTAGGTGTAGCACGAGAGTTAAGCAGTATCCGTTACGATGATTTATTGAAGTCATTTTATTTCTAACTGCAATTGAGCAGGCCTACCAATGCAAGCCAGATGTAAACAAAATTTAAAAGCCGGTAGTGCTTTGCCTTGTTTTAAGGAATATAGCTGTAAGCGTGCATTATTTTCTTTTGTTGTTGGGTAACCTTCTAGTTTCTGATTTGCCTTGGCAAGTTTGAGTAGATTCGGCGTAATTTCTTTGTTTAAAAAATTAACCATATCTATTCCAAGTAAATGCCACATGTTGGCAGGAAACAGATCTTTGGCCGCATAGTAGAATTTTTCCAGATTCTGAATATTTTTCCGCGTTGAATGTAAACCTGTATGTGAAGCAGTTACGTGATTAATAAAGAATTCTAAGACATACCTAATATTTTCAGGTGACTTTTGATAGCAGGCTTGTAGATAGTTAAAAAAATGTGTGACCAATAAAAGGTCCTCATTAGTATCAATCATTGACGGTTTGATGTATTGCAGTTCGGTTATATGAAAAAGTCTTGGATTGTTTTTTCTAGATTTAAGTTGTTTGAGTTGGATTGCATTGTCATACCAATACTTGATGAGCTCATGAGATAGGCAAAGTTCTTGTGCTACGCGCTCCGTATCATATTTGTATAACTCTAATAAGCAGAGTGCCTTATAAAATAGATCAAGATCGATTTTAGATTCTGGAGTCGCGACAAAATAGTCAAAAATACAATGTTCTTGCGTTTGATTTACCTCTAATTCTGCATGTAGTGTGTGAGCATTGCTCGCTATCCATTTTTCTTGATTGTTTAGAAGGAGTTTACAGAGCGTTGTAGCATGCATTTCAAAATTGAATTCAGACTGATCATTGAGCGATTTTAGAAAATGTAACTCTTGTGTTGAATTGCTTATCCCCAGCATTTTCTTAACCAAACCATTGCTTAGTAATGGGCGATATTTGGAAAATTGATAACCTGCAATAAAGTAAGCTACATGAATATAACTTTTAAAGGTCTCGATGGGTTCGAGATGCCCCAAAAGATGTGCGATGATAATCCAATGATTTTGATCAATTGAATTACGTAATAACTCAGCCCTGAGCTGATTATATTCAACTTCCGTATAGTCTGTGAGGCTATCAGACAAAAAATGATAATCACATTTAAAAATTAATGCTAAATGATTTGCTGCAGAATGTCTAAATGAATGAAATGTATAGTGATGTTGCTTGAATAACTGATCCATAAAATTTTTAAAGGGTGCAGTCAGCATGTGCTGGCTGAGTTTCTTATTCTCATTGAACTGACTGAATAAATAATCATTCGGTTTTTTTGTTAACCGCTGTTTGACAACATATTGATGAAATTGTTGATACTCAGATGCTTTGAGTAAGCAATACACGGGCACGCTACGTTGCGCGCTGTCAGTCTTTAATCTGTGTTCATTGCCTATTTTTTCTGACCCATATGGCTTGACCAATAATGATATTCTGTTTAATCCTTCAGTATCTTTGATACGTAAACCAATCATTTCATTAATTCGCATCCCAGTTCTGTAAGCAAGCGTATAAATAAGACTAAGATTTTCATAGTCATGTTGAGAGATGATATTTTGTAGATGTGCTTGTTGAAGTTTTTTGATTAACAGTTGAAATGTGACTGGGCTGATAATACGTGTGCGTGGTCTGGTTTGTTGATCCAGCGTCTCTAAAGTGAATGCTGGGGCATCGAATAGTTGTTCTTGAAATTGATGAAAACGTTTGAGTGTTTTTACAATTTGAGCAGCCGATTTTTTAACAGTATCTTCGAGCAGACTTTCAGCAATACAGTTATTTTGATAAATCTGTGCATATATTTTTTGCAGGCGTGTTTCTTCATCGTCCTCAGAAAATTGATATTGTAAAGAATAGATTAGCCAAGGCTCACCAATTCGAGTGTAGTATGTGTAAATTGAGCTTTTGGCTAACTGGCTATTGTTGGAAATGATTTTAGCAAAAATTGTAGCGCAAAAATCAAATCTCTGAGCTAGCAGATCTATATCTTCTTGAGGTGGTTTAAAGAGACTAATTAACCACAGGGTGATTCGTTTACTGTATTCATTAAAGAGTTTTGCATTCTCCATACAATAATCGATCATGAGTTGATAGATTGGGGCATCTGTTTGGCGAAGACGAATAATTTTTAATAAGTCTTTATGAATTTTTAGTACATCTTTTAGTGCATCTTGCTCATGATGCAAATAAACAGTTTGTGGAGGTAAATTCTTAGACTGATGAATGACTTCAGTAGTGAGCTCATGCTTATATTTAAATTTTGGTTGCACAAAACGCTCAAACTCTTGTTCGGGTAAACCACAACTGAGTAAATTCCCGATGAGGCATTCAGAGAGCGCCGGATCTATATCTACGTTGGGAAGCTGTAACCAGTTGTAGCGAGCATGCTGAAGTAAATGCGATAAGCTATTTTTTTTAAACTTTTTCTTTATTTTTCGAAAGATATACTCAAGATAGCCCTCTACGGGAAGATGAACATGTCGAATATCTCTCAGATTAAAATGTATTAGCCACAGACGTGTGACGGGGTCTGGAATAAAATTTCTAGATTTTCGAACAGTATATTCATCAATAAAAATATCGCCATAATGATTAGAATGGGATTCTAAAAAAAGAATATTAAGGTCTTTATAATGGCGTACTTTTACTGGATTTCTGAGGTGTTCAAGCAAGGCATTAAGTTCAGCTTTTTCATTTAAGCCACCAAATAGAATGGCAGACAATATAATATTGCCCACGATTTCCTCATTTGAGAATGAGTCACAGCTTTCAGCCAATTCCCAATAATTATAAAGCTGTTGTACGAGGTCATTTATTTCATGACCATCGGCATTCCAGCTCATGGTCACGATAGGCTTATCTCTTTTAATATCTAAAACAGCATGAGGCAGCTCTAAATCCAAGCGATGCTGAGCATTTAACTCTTTGATGTAATCTTCAAAAAAATCATATGCAAACTTGATCCACTTTTTACTCGTAGAGTTTTTCTTGATGTGGCTATAAACCTCGCCGTAATCACCTAGCAAATGTGGATTCTGATCAAACTGCTGTTCTGAAAAATATTTGCGGAGTGAAGCATGAACTTCATTTTGAATTTTTTGTTCATTTAATTGTCGAGTAAGTTCTCGTTTCTTTTCGGCAAACAGTTGATCTGCTTTTTTAAGCGATGAGGACATTTAAATTCACTCCAATAATTTCAAAATATTCCTGCATTTCATTTAAATGTGTTGCGAGCGCGCGATATTGGTTCAGAGACAAACTAGAAAATGGATGTGCGGCTTCCTGTTGGAAGGCTTCATGTCCAAAAAGTGCAAGTATTAAAGGCTCGGGGATTTGTTTGTTGGTGAGAAAGGCACGTGTTGTATGGCGGTGCCAGTTGGGATGTGCTAACCCAACTTCAGGATGAAAGTCACGCACATTGGAAGGTGTAAGCGGAGTGAGTGTGCCATTTTGTAAAAGATTTAACAGAGGCTGTTCATTATTAAATATGGCATCAATTTGGGCTGAGATTTCGCGGTTAATCGCCATGTAATGTTGTTGGATATGTTCGAGGAAACGAAGATATTTCTTTAATTCACCGATGAGAAATGCACAAAGTGGAATCAAGCGTCCAAAGCCACGTCTACCACCGACCTCTTTGTCAGACAGCATAATTGTCTGTTGCTGAAAACTTATATTATTCAAAAAACCTGGAAAGTCCCGAACAGGTCGTGCAGCGGTAAACAAAAGTAGGATATGCCACATCCAAATGCTATAAGCATTAAAACTTTCTACCCAGTCGTTATCTGAAGTCGTATAAATTTTGGTGTAAAGATAGAAAAGGATGTCCTTTATGACATTTTTACTTGGTGCTTTTTGGCTACCAAAGCAGATGGACTGATCACTATAGACAATATCACCGTAGTCATTTTCAGCGAGCTGTGTACATAGTTCAGATAAAACTTTGACATAATTTTTTTGTAATTTATTTACATTGTAATGGCAGTAAGAGCTTGAAGAAGAGTGACTTGCATCTACACCAGTGATGATGTCAGCAAGTTGCCTATTGCCTGTTTTTTGCAAAATAACATGATGCAGTAATGAGCTAGTTTTTGATAAGTTCAGCTGAGGAATTTTGACTTCATCTTTTATTATTCTAATTTTTTTCTTTAGCTCATCTTCAGTGATGATTGGTTCTGCTTTGATACGATCAATAAAGTGATTTGGGATAGGGATATCTAAATGAACGGTGTTATTGATCAGTGACTCCGGATATTCAAACGTTGCATCTTCAAAAATGCTGAATTTGGTTGAGAGATAGTATTGGTCACTTTGCAATTTAATGACTTGGCGATGATTTAATCTTTTTACACGCCTTTTTTGAAAATTTAACCAGTCTTTAAAGCCAACGCCTGTGATTAAGCAAAGTAATACAACGAGCACGCTTTTATCATTATGTTTTTTATCATCATGATACAGGTATGTAATTAGGTCAGAAATAGTATAAACACTTGGGAGTAAACAACTTGCAGTGAGCAAATGATCTTGTCGTTGCATATGTTTTGGAATTAACGAAAGTGCCATACGTTGGGCATTTTTAGAATGTCTGGCAAGTGGTGTAATCTGATCTGCTTGAACAATAACAGAGGGGTCTTCTTGCTCGTCAAGGGCTTGCTCATTAGCTAAACCTCTATTACTTTTTTTAGTCTCAATGATTTCGTTAATAGTTCCATCGGTATCCCATGTACGATATTGCAGTTTACTATCTACACTTGATTTGGCAATTTTTGGACGGCTTTTTAGTACATAATTGAATGCAATACGTAATTCATCACAGAAATTTTTCTGAAAATCATTTAGTTCTTGATCTGCTTCAGGTTGAAGAGCAGACTCTACAAATTGCTCTAATGATAGAAATAAAGCAGGGAATTTAAGAGTTAAGAATGCTTGATAATCTAATGCGTGAGCATCTTTTTTTTTTGCAAAAAAAGACTTGTTTGCAACGCGGAAACGCTGAAATAAGCGCTTAATCGTATTGAGATGCTCTGTATGTTGTTTTTCAAATAAATCTGGTTTGATCTGCGGCAATGCTAATAAATATAGTGCTGCTTTAAGGACGAGCACATTCCAGGTGAGTAGTTCCGTGTGCGCATGATAAATGCTGGCAATACTGTTGATGTAATACGTGATTGGGGAATCACCAATTTTAGATTTTCTAGACGCTTGGAGAGTAGCGGGAATGCGAGGTGGTGAACTTGTAGAAATATCAGATTCAATCTCACTGAGAACAAGCCCCTTAAGATAATCTGAGCAGTCATGGTAAACCAATAGATCTGCGATAAAGTTAATATGTGCATGAAGACACAAATCCTCTGCATTAAAAAGCTTTTTTAATAAGTCTGATAATAAAATTTTGGGTTGAGGAAGGGGCTTAGTTTCACTTTCGTGCATATGAACAATTCCAAAAATCTGTTGGATTTGGTGAAAAATCATTTTGATTTAAATAATGATCGACGACTTTTGATTGCTTGCTGACTTCGTCAAGTAGATGCTGGCGACGTGCATGGATTTTTCTGTTTCTATTGTGGAGTTGTGTATGGCTAAAATTGAGTAACTTACCAAGCCCCTCAAGACTGAGCGTTTTATGTGCTTTGAATGAATGTAAGCGATTAAAGTCGAGTAAAACTTCAGTCGAAATATATCGGTTGATCGCTTGCTGAAGATGCTGCGGATTTAAATTGTGTATATCAAAAGTATTTGCTTGCAAAAAACTTAAGAATTCAAAGCTTGCATAGTGTTTGAGTTGTTGTTGTAAGTTGGCATCAGGTGGGAACGTATATACATGTAATTCCTGAGGTGAAGGCGGAAGCTTCATGTGATGCAGGTACAAATCAAAATTATCAGCGATCCAGAAATTGGATATTCCTGCTATAGACCAAACATTGAGTTTGTTTGATGCTAAACGAAAATGAGAAGTTAATCGTAGAGCTCGAAAGGCCATGTGATAGCAGTGATGAATGCCAGCAAAATCTGGATGAGTGTTTAATGCGAGTTTAGAAAGATCTCGCTTGAAGATAATTTTGGGGTTATCAAAATTAAATGAACATTCAGAAGTTACTTGTTTACGCGTTCCACGGCACATATTTAGATTATTAAAATATAACTATGATACATTTCTACTATTTAACTGTTTACTTTTCAAGTAATCTAACGGTATTTATTGTGTAAGTGTAGAAAAGTAGACACAATTTATAGTTTTGGTGTGCATAATTTAATTTGGTTCTATTTTTATTAGTAATATTTTTAAGCTATTACCGAGGTTGGGATTGATTGATTGTATGGCTGTGATTCCTGCTACAAAGTAGTAAAAGTTAGATCATAAAAATACCCCAACCTTGGCAAGGTCACCGAGATTTATTCCATTAAATGACCTTAATTATAAGTATATGATTTGATTACTGGTATATAGTTTTTGGTGGAGTAAAATTTTGATCAATTTAGATCATTTAATGTGGTTTTGGTCACTTCATTTTAGACATTTTAGTTTATAAAAGTCACCTATGTTTTGATGCTGATTTTCGTGAGAAATAATAACAATATATAGTTTAATATAATGATTATTAATAATTTATAAATCGACTACAACATGTAGTAGCGAAGATGCTCAAAATGCACTTACTACGTAACATCAGTTAAATAAAAGTCTCCCACAAACCCAATACGGTTCACTTGGGCCTATGCAGTCTGAAATAGGTTTATAAACTTAATCTGATCTTAAGAACTTAATCTTAGCTTTGTAGAGAAAATCTCTTGAAGGATGAAACGAGTGGATCAGCGAGTAGATGTACTAAATTTTAAAAAACTATTATATCTAATGAGCGTCTTGATCTTGATTAGCCTTGGGCTATGGTGGGGAAGTAAGCTGCTCTCGAATAAAAATATAGAGGCTAAAGTAGAGAGACAGGTTTCAGAGGCTGAGAGGAGTCCTGAAGTCTCAGAGCAACAAATCTTAATTTCTTCAAAACAAATTGAGCAAGTTGGGATCAAATTACACACATTAGGTGCTTCTTCTACTAACATACAAAAACAAATTATTTTACAAGGGCAAGTACAGTGGTCACCAGAAAGCAAAGTTGTACTGACTAGTCCTGTTTCAGGAATGGTGCAGCAAGTTTTGGTACAACCCTTGGCAGAAGTTACCCGGAATCATCATGTACTTGCTGTACATAGTCCAGATTTAATTCAGATTCAAAATGAAATATTGCAGCTTCGTGCTCAACAACAATTAGCCCAGCAAAATTTAACACGTGAACGTAGCTTATATGCTGAAGGCATTATTGCCGAGAAGCGTGTGCAAGAGGCACAGAATCAAGTACAGCGTCTTAATATTAACTTAGGTGCAAAACAGCGAATGCTGCAATTTATGGGAGGAGGGCAGGTAAATAGTCTAAATTCCATTGTCTATGTTAAAAGCCCAACAAGTGGTTATATAGAAAACTTACAGGTTTCTACAGGTCAGTATGTTGAGGCTGGTACAGTATTAGGTCAACTTGTAAACGCTGATTCACCGTTACAATTGTTATTACAAGCTAATTTAGCTGACAGTAAATATGTGCATATTGGGGATGTTGTTCAGGTTGAAGGTTGTGATATTACAGGGCATATACAAAATATCGCTCCAGCACTTGTAGGGAATACACAAACTCAAAATATCATCGTACAAATGGATACCAAACATAATTGTTTGCGGGTGCAACAATTTGTCAAAGTTCATGTTCAAAGTAAGCAGCCAACAGTAATTGCAGCATGGCCAGTACCAAGTACTGCCATAACCTCACAAGATGGTAAACACATTATTTTTGTTAAAAATCAGAAGGGGTTTGAAGCTGTAACGGTTGAAGTTCTATCAGCTGATCAGCAGCAAAGTTATATTACAGCTGAAAAATTAAAACCCAAAATGCAACTTGCTATCAGTGGTGTAGAGCGTCTCAAGGCGGTGTGGTCTGGCTTTGGTGCAGAGCAAGCACCTATTAGCACTACAGAACGTTGAGGTGAGACATATGTTAAAACGTCTTATCGCCTTTTCACTTAGTCAGCGCATTTTAATATTATTGCTCACATTGGCGATCAGTGTGGCAGGCTACATTGCTTTTACGAAACTACCAATTGATGCTTTTCCTGATGTGTCAAGTACGCAAGTACAAATTGTGATGAAATCGCCCGGCATGACGCCCGAAGAGGTGGAAAGCCGTATTGTTGTACCCATTGAACAAGAAATGTTGGGAATATCTCATCAGACAGTAATGCGTTCGCAATCTAAATACGCGATTGCGATTATCACATTAGACTTTGCTGAAGGCACTGACCCTTATTGGGCTAGACAACAGGTGAATGAACGTTTAAGTAATGTGATGTCTGCATTACCAAGTAGTACGTCAGGTGGAATTGCACCCATGACGACCCCATTAGGTGAATCTTTTATGTTTACCTTACATGGGCCACTCAGTGATATGGAAAAACGAACTCTACTTGATCGGGTGGTTCGTCCACAACTTCGTAAAATTGAAGGGGTCGCCGATGTTAACGCTTTGGGGGGACTTGTTCGTACATTTGAAGTGACCCCTAATTTAGAGGCCCTGGCGGCACGAGGCTTATCTTTAACACAGCTACAACAGGCAATCGAGCTAAATAATGCCAGTGATGGTGCTGGGCGGCTTAATGAAAATGGAGAGTCATTACTGATCCGAAGCGATAGCCGCGTCAGAAACCTTGAAGAGTTAGGCGATATTATTGTTTCTAGCCATCAAGGAACATTGGTGCGGGTTAAAGATGTTGCACAGGTACATACTGGAGCACTCACACGCTATGGTGCAGTGACTGAAAATGGCCAAGGTGAGGCTGTCCAAGGTATTGTATTAACTTTAAAAGGTGCGAATGCACGTCAAGTCGTTCAACATGTTCGTGAGCATTTGTCCGACATTGAAAAAACTCTGCCACAGGGTACAACGATTGAACCATTTTATGATCGTGGTGAGTTGGTAAACCGAGCCATTCATACCGTAAGTAAAACGTTATTAGAAGCTATTGTCTTAGTCTTGATTTTACTTTTATTGTTCTTAGGAAACCTAAGGTCTGCTTTAGTGGTTGCGGCAGTTTTACCATTATCTGCACTAAGTACTTTTTTGATGATGCACCATTTTGGTTTAAGTGCCAATTTAATGTCTTTAGGTGGTTTGACGATTGCGATTGGTTTATTAGTGGATGCTGCAGTTGTAGTGGTTGAAAATATTGAAATGCAACTTGCTGAAGCAAAAGAGTCACCGCAACGTTCTTTTTTACCGCCATTAAATATGATTTACCGCGCAGTGTCTGAGGTTGCAGTACCAGTCACAGCAGGCATGATCATTATTATGTTAGTGTTTATTCCATTGGTCACGCTTGAAGGATTGGAAGGGAAGCTCTTTTCACCTGTGGCTTTAACAATTGTATTTGCTTTATCAAGTTCACTAATTTTTTCTTTGACAGTGATTCCTGTACTGTGTTCATTCTTTCTAAAACCGAAAGCACATCACACACCCTTTTTAGTAGCTAAATTAGAAACTGGTTACCGAAAACTTTTGAATCTGAGTTTAGCCCATCCTAAACAGATTTATGTCTTAGCAGGTGGTACCTTACTTCTGGCTGCATTGATTTTCCCATTCATTGGAAAGTCATTTATGCCAACCATGGATGAGGGAGATACTATTTTACAGTTAGAAAAAATCCCTTCGATTAGCTTACAAAACTCAATTGCATTAGATCTGGATATTCAAAAACGTATTTTGGAACAAGTGCCTGAAGTTGAAAGAATTGTGGCACGTACAGGTTCTGATGAATTGGGATTAGACCCTATGGGGTTAAATGAAACAGATAGTTTCATTGTGCTAAAACCACAAACGCAATGGCAAGTCAAAAATAAAGAGCAAATTTTAGAAAAAATTCGTCTTGTACTTCAAGATGTTCCTGGCGTGAACTTAACATTTAGTCAACCCATAGAGATGCGCACTTCAGAAATGTTGTCTGGAGTACGAGGAGATTTGGCTGTCAAAATTTTTGGAAGTGATTTAGACCAGCTTAATGATTTATCAAAGCAAATTGCAATAGTTCTACAAGGCATTGAAGGCAATGAAGATGTCATGACACTCGAAAATTCGGGAGTACAGTATCAAGAGCTGCGAATCCATCGTGATATGGCTATACGAAATCAATTGGACAGTCAAAATGTTCAAGCCCAACTCAAGATGCTCGTGGAAGGCAAAGAAATAGGTTCCATTATTGAACAGGGGCGCCCTGTTCCATTAATGATGAAAGGGGATCCACGTTTGGGAGAGTCGAGTTTTGAATTTTCCAATATTGCCTTGCCAATTGAGAATGCAGCTGCAGTGCCATTGTTATCTTTAGCAGAAGTGGTTAAGACTGAGGGTGTCGTAAAAATTGATCGTGAAAATGCATCACGAATGTCAGTGGTACGTGCCAACGTACGTGATCGTGATTTAGTTAGTTTTGTAGATGAAGCAAAACAATTGGTTGCAGAGAAAGTCAAGTTACCAACCGGCTACTCACTCAAATGGGGGGGGCAATTTGAAAACCAACAACGTGCGGCTGCTCGCTTAATGCTTGTTGTACCTGCTGCATTAACAATGATCTTCTTTTTACTATTTACGACTTTGGGTTCGGTGCGTCAAGCCGTATTGGTTTTCGTCAATATTCCCTTTGCGTTAGTCGGTGGAGTATTTGCATTAGCATTAACAGGTGAGTATTTATCTGTTCCTGCATCAGTTGGTTTTATTGCCTTGATGGGGATTGCTGTACTGAATGGTTTAGTGATGATTAGTTATTTTAATCAACTGATTTCTCGTGGTGTTGCAATTGAGGAAGTTGTTCGTGAAGGTGCTATGCGCCGTTTACGTCCAGTCATGATGACCGCGAGTATTGCAGCTTTAGGTTTGATCCCATTGTTATTTACTACTGGCCCTGGTGCCGAGATTCAACGTCCATTGGCGATAGTTGTGATTGGAGGGCTTATTTCTTGTACTTTGCTGACTCTGATTTTACTTCCTAACTTGTTTAAAAAATTTGGTTTAGCGCGAGATCATCATGTCTGAAATATGCCAACTCTCTATTAACGTGTCCTCTGATATTGCTGAAGAACTTATGGAGCATTTGTGGTTAATTCCTGAGTTGATTTCAGGGTGTACTTGTGTCAACGCACAAGGGTTTGGTAATCGCCAACATTATCGTAATGTTCAGGAAAAAATTCGCGGAGCAACTGAACGGAATCTTATATTGCTGATTGTACAACACGAATCTGTATCATTGGTTTTGGCGCATATTCAGCAAAAATTTAAATCAAGTGATTGTTTTTATTGGGTCATACCTACATTAATTTCTGGTTATATGAGCCAAGGAGCACTTGACTAATGACATTAAATATCAAATTTAAATCAACACTTCTAGGCCAAATTTGGTATCTGTTTGGGTTGGGCTATTGTTTTACAGTGGCTTCGACAGCAATTGCAAAACCTCAACTTGAAGCTGCTTTGCCACCACTTGAAGCAGTACAACAGAGTCTAGTAGAACATCCGAATGTGCGTGCTGCAATATCAGAGCAAGATTATGCAGACTTTGCCCGACAAGGATTAAAAGTAGGGCAAAATCCGTGGACTGTTACAGCCGGTATGCAAGTACGTAAGACGGATACACAACTAGAGCGAAAACAAGCCAATAGTTATGAACCTAGTTTGGGGATAGAAAAACAAATACGTTTGCCTAATAAATACCGGCTAGATCAAGATCTAGCACAACGTATTTCAAGTATTGCAGAAACCCCAACCTTGGCAATAGTCACCAACATAATTTACATTAAATTGTATAAATTGCTGTGTATATAAGTACAATAACATCAATAACTTACGTTTTAAAATATTTTTATTGGAATTAATGTTTATTAAGATCGTTTAATTTTGGTCACATAAGTTTTTAAAAATTTACCAAATAATCACCAACATAATTTTGTGATGATTAATTAGGTAAACCGAATGGTAAAAAATCAGGTTGATGGAGTTATATATGGCTGAACCGTACCGGGTTTGTCGGAGACTTTTTTATTTAAGTTAGGCCACCTGACCTAACGGGTTAATCTTATGCTGCTGTTAGGGTCTAAAAATAGCAGTTTTGAAGGGCTTTATCGAGTGATTTTTTCAACACTCTACGCAATTATGGATATCATAGTATCCACTTTATGTTTTATTTCGCTATAATGGATATAACTGTATCCATTTGGTCTTTGCGGATGAATTTTACCTTACTTGATGATACCGATGTAAGCCAAGCTTATGCGGCTTATTTACGTGAGTTACGCAAGCAGGCAAAGCTGTCGCGCGCTGCATTGGCTGAGCGAAGCTGCGTACCTGCGGCCACCATTAAGAAATTTGAGCTGACCGGGCAAATTTCATTTCGTCAATTGCTGTTGCTATGGCAGACACTTGATTCGCTAGATAGGCTTTATCAGCTCACGCAACTTAGCAAAGAACGCGCTGCTATACCCATGAGTATTGATGAGGTGCTAAAAGATGAGTTTTAAACCGATTCAGAAGCTTAATGTTACTCGTACGCTAAGCTCAGGTGAGCAGATATCTGTTGGAGTCTTGGCGCAGAATCGGCAAGGCGTTTTTTTTCAGTATACTGACGACTATTTGCAGCAGTTTGGCAATTTATCACCGTTTACCTTGCAAGCGAATACGCTAGTTCAAGCCGCACCTAAAGCGCCGCACCAAGGTGTACATGGCGTATTTGGGGATTGTTTGCCCGATGGCTGGGGCATGTTGTTACAAGATCGTATTTTCCGGCAAAAGGGCATCCTACCTAATCAATTAACGGCGATGGATAGACTGGCCTTTGTCGGTGATAAAGGCATGGGAGCGCTGTCTTTTGCTCCGGTGTCTGAGTTTTCAGCCACGACATACGCGGACATTGATTTAGCAACCTTGGGCTTAGAAGCACAAACGCTGTTCGATGCTTCAATGTCAGATTATATGGATGATAATCACGATGAGTTAGATGGGCATACGCAACAGGTGTTGGCCGCATTAGTCGCCGGTGGTAGTTCGGGTGGAGCAAGGCCTAAGGCGCAGATTTATATGCCTGCAGGGGAAACTCAGCATTGTCGAACCTTTGCTCAGCCTGGAGATGAGGCTTGGCTGATTAAGTTTACCTCGAAAAATCTCGCGCTCGGGCATGAAGAAGGGTTGTGTGAAGCGGTTTATTTGCAAATGGCCGAGCTTGCCAAGTGCCAACCACCAGTCTGGCAACTCATTGAAGCACCAACTACAAGCGGTGCGTCTGCCTGGTTGGCGCTTAAGCGTTTTGATTATGTCACGGAGCAGGCCCGTTTAAGCGGTAATCGCAGTTCAGGTCGCTTGCATATGCACAGCGCTTGCGGGCTGCTGGATGCAGACTTTCGAACGCCAAGTTTAGATTATATTGACTTGATCAAAGCCAGCCGTCAGTTGTGTAAATCTCCTGCTGCTGGGCAGCTGCAATTTCGCCGTGCCGTTTTTAACCTGCTGTCGTCTAACCAAGACGACCACAGTAAAAACTGGGCGTTTTTGCAAGCGGATGACGGTCAATGGAACCCTGCACCTTTTTACGATGTTACCTACAGCCCACATCCATTCAACGAACACGCCACTGCTTTCGGCGGTTATGGCAAAGCGCCATCGCTTAAGGTGATGCAAAAACTTGCTACTAGTGCTGGCTTTGCGAATTGGAATGATGCAAAGCAAGTTATTGAAGAAGTCGCAGAAGCCATCAGCCAATTTACGTATCTTGCCAAGCAACAAGGGATCAGTAAAACAACAATGTCCGTGATTGCTAAGACATTGGAGCAGCGTAAACAAGAAAATGCAGCGCTTTTTCTATAACAATAAGAAGGGACAGTAATGAAGCTCGGCCGAAACGATCCTTGCCATTGTGGCAGTGGTAAAAAATTTAAACGTTGTTGTATGAGCAGCGTTTCCAAGCAACATGCCCAAGTCTTCGATGATGTTGAAACCATGCTGGCAATGAACCCAAATTTGAGTCTTGATGAACTCAATGCCGCTTTGCAGCACAAAGTGCAAGAACGCAATCATCAACCTCATCCCGATTTTTGTGGCGTAACGCCAACGCAAATGGCCAATTGGCTTTATGCGCCTTTTGATGAATTAAAGTGGGTGACAATTTGCACTCCCGACTCTCTTTCTGCCAGCCCAATAATGCGTTATCTAGCCCTCATTCTTGATGAGGCCATGGCGCAAGAAGGCTCCTTCAAAGCCACGAGTAAAGGCAACTTACCGGCTAAGTTGGTTAAACAGGCCAGTGAGTTATTGCCTGAGTTTGCCGTTGCTCAATTAGAACGTAGTATAAGCATCAGCGAGTTTTCGGGCAGCAATGAAGACAAATTTAATGCCTTGCACTACACCCGAGTGCTTGCCGAAATTAGCGGTATTATTTATCGGCGCAGTGGCCGCTACCATGTAAAAAAATCAGCGCAAAAGCAGTATCAAGCGCTAGGCATACAGGCCTTTTTCAAACCTATGTTAGAGGCCGCTATCAGCAAATATAACTGGGGTTATTTGGACAGTTTCGAATACGATGTCGACTTGCGCACTTTTTGGTTGTTTATGCTGTGGCGTATTCAAAGCCACAACAGTGTGGAGCAGCTTGTGAAAGAGGTGATGACAGCTTTCCCTAATCTATTGCTGGTATTCCCTACGGATGATTACTTCTCGCCAGAAAGAAACTTAAGTATGCTCATCGAATCACGATTTATTGAGCGATTTTTGCAGTTTTGGGGATTTGTAACGATTGACCCAAGACGTTATATAAACGCTGAACAAGTCGCCAGAGTGATTCAGGTACAGCCTTTGTTAAAACAAACTTTTCAATTCACAATAAATAAATAGCAAGGTCACCGTGAGCGAATTTCAATACTATAAATTTGAGCGTCTGGATGGGTATTTAGATGCTAAAGCACGTCAAGCACTCAGAGCCATTTCAAGCCGTGCCGAGATCAGCGCTACGGCCTTTCAGGTGTATTACACCTACAGTGATCTAAAGGCCGAGCCTTTTGAGCTGATGTTAAAATACTTTGATATCGGTTTTTACTATGCCGATTGGGGCTCAATCGATGTATACATCAAGCTACCAGCAGGAACGCTTCCAGATGCGTTACTTGGCTTTTCAAGTGATGGACTTCATGTTCACGAAAACGATGAGTGGCAGTTGCTGATTTTTTCCCTTGAGGAGTGTGATGAGTATTTTGACGATGAGCATGCTGACGACTTTTTCCAGCATTTAGCCGCTTTACGCGGCGGGTTAATGCAAGGGGATTGGCGCCTTGTGTACTTAATGTGGCTCAAAGCGTTTGATTTTAATGATGGCGTTGAGCGAGTGCCGTTAATTCAATTCGATTTTGAGCACCTCAGGGAAGAGGAGCAGTCGTTTGCTGCGCTGTATGATATTCCCTTAGCATTGGTTAAGGCGCTCGCCATGGTGCTGAGCGAACAACCCAGTCACCAAGCCAAACAAACTCAGCTTACGCTTGATGCGTGGATCCATAATCTCTCGCAAGCAGAGAAAGACACGCTATTACGCACGTTGTTTGAGCAAGGCCAGCTAACCCGTCACCAAGCCTTAGCGCTGACGCGAAAAGAACCTGTCAACACAGACGAGATCTATCAATACTGGTTAACTTCCGCCGTCATTTCTCCTTTCATTGAGCAAGCGCAAAGTCAATTACAGCAAGAGCAAGCCGCAGCACTCGCAAAAAAATTAGCTATCGAAAAAGCGGAAAAAGAAAAAGCGTTGACGTATATCTACAATCAACGTGAGCACTACTGGCAGCAATCACAAGAGCAAGCGGATCGAACTTGCGCCAGTGGTTACGATGCGGCATCACGCTATCTGCATCAGCTGTTTGAGGCCTATCAGTTCAAAGCTGATGAAGCGGCGTTTGAACAACGTTTTAAGCGCTTTGTTGTGGCGAATAATAGCCGTAAAGCACTGTTAAATCGCTTGAGTGATTTGCTTTAAACGATGAGGCGATAGGCTGGCCAAATGACGTTAGCAAAAAACCGATTGAGGGTTGGTTGAAAGGTTGTAAGCCCACCAAAGGTCTACAAATTGTTACCTATGAAGTCACTTTGTGTAGACCTCGGGGTCTAAGTAACGCGCTTTTACCATCTCTGTGGTAAATACTGCGTGAAATACAAAGGCATCACGATATTGGTTTGCTCTAATGCGGATGAGCCTTGTGTACCCGTTAACTTAAAGGTTTTACTTGGAGTACATTTTTCAACGTAGGATGCCAACGATTTTGCTCTTGTACGTTTACCACTTTTGACCTCCACAGGGACGATATCGCCTTCATCGGTCGCCAAAATAAATTCGATTTCGGCACGGGCGTCATTCCATGAATAGCTTGGGTCAACGCCAATGGCAGTGAGCTCTTGTTGCACAAAGTTTTCAGCCACATAACCTTTGTATTCATAGTTTTGTTGCTTAATTTCTTTATAACTGCTGCCGAGCATATGATTAAGCAGACCCACATCAAACAAAAACAGTTTCACCATATTTTCTTTTTTATAGGCCGCTAACGGAGATTTCGGCAATCCTTCAATAGGGTAGTTTGGCAAAGCTAGGCGGCAGCAGTTAAGCCAATGGATCGCGGTTTCAAAATCGCTATAACGAGATTTACGCTCATGCACATGCTTAAATTTAAAGCGTTTAACCGACTCATCGCTGACAAGTGATAGCTGGGCTGGAATGCTATTAAATACCGATTCAATCAGTGTGGTGTCGACCTTGCCCGCGTACTTACCAAAATCGCGGCGATAACCTTCCACTAAATCGGCATGAATTTTTGTGACTTTTTCAACACGCTCTAGAATGCTTGAATCCTTATACTGATACCAAGCAGAAACGGCTTCCGGCATACCACCAGTAAAAAAGTAGTCAGTGAGTTTGTCCATCAATTTGGTGTGTACTGCCGGTGTGCTTGCTTGACTATCAAACGCTTTGATCAGCGCTTGCTCGTTGGATGCGTAAATAAATTCTTGGAAGGTCAGTGGTCGTAAATTGTATTGTTCTACCTTGCCCACAGGGAAGGTGTTGAGCAAACCAATATTCGAGCCGCTGGCAGCGACAAAATAGGACGGTGCTTTTTCAGCAAAGTACTTTAGTGAGGTAACGGCACGTTCACATTCGCCAATTTCATCTAATATCAGCAGATCGGTTTCTGGGTTGAACGCTTGGTTGGTTAACAACTCAATATTCATTACTAGCTCGTCAGGTGACAGAGAGCCATCGAACGCTTCTTTGTAGGCAGGGTTTTCAAGGAAGTCGATACGAAGGATGTTGGCAAAGGTATTCCCAAATAACTCTTGTAGCAGATAGGTTTTACCTGTTTGTCTTGCACCATCGATCAATAATGGCTTGCGCACCGGTTGATTTTTCCATGTTATTAGGGCGTTTAGTAAGTTGCGCTGCATTGTCATTTCCCGCCAATTAAGACTGTTAACTGCCTGTAGTATAACTCAGCCTACACTTTTACGCGCAGAAAAGTGCGGAATTTTACATTTTTATGCGCATAAAAGTGTAATTTGATGACCTTTGGCATTCAGGGATTCACATCATCGCCTTGGCCAACGCGCAAGCTAAACCTAAAAGTAGGATATAAATCCAATTATATTGAGTAAAGTGGGAATATAGTCCCTTTGGTTGGTGATATGGCTAAGCGTGACTTACACAATATATTGTTTCCAAAGCAGCGTAAAATCCTGACGCAGTTTGGTGAAGACTTGCTGTTGGCGATGAAAAGACGTGGTTTTACCAAAAAGCTACTGTGTGAACGTACTGGTTTTGATCATAAAACCGTGAATTAAGTCTTAGCCGGTGATCCGGGCGTTGCCATAGGCACTTACTTAAAGGTGATGGCCGTTCTTGGCATGGAAAGCAACTTTGCAGAAATGGCCGCCCATGATGAAGTGGGTATCAAGCTGCAAAACATAAAATTGCTGGAAGGTTCAAGATGAGCCGTGAAATCGTTGAAGTCTATGCCGACTGGCAGCCAATTGAAGCACCTTTGCTAATAGGGCTGCTTTCTTACAGCGATTCAAGCCGAGGTGGCGTGTTTAGTTTTGCCTACGATAAAGCATTTTTAACCTCAGCCTATCGCTTGCAAATTGATCCCATCCTGACCCTCCACTCCGGTGTACTCTAAAACGATGAAGTCGATAAAAGCTTCCGCGCATTTCTTGATTCATCGCCTGATAGATGGGGGCGTATTTTAATGCAGCGGCGTGCGGCGATTGAGGCGCGCAAAGGCATTCGAGCAACAAGTCGATTAAACGAATTGGATTACCTGCTGGGCGTAAATGACTCTTACCGGATGGGTGGTATTCGATTTAAGCGAACAGGCTCGAATGCTTTTTTGGACGACAATTCTGAATTTGCTGCGCCGCCAATGGCTTCTTTGCGAGAGCTAGAGCATGCAGCAATGCAGATTGAAAAAGACGATAACATCGACAGTGACGAGTATTACCGCTGGTTGAAAATGCTGATTTCTCCAGGCTCATCATTAGGTGGTGCAAGGCCCAAAGCTTGTGTCACAGATGAACAAGACCACTTGTGGATTGCTAAGTTTCCCAATTTAAACGATACCCATGATGTGGGCGCGTGGGAGATGGTCTGTTATGAATTGGCGTTAGCGGCAGGTGTTGACATGTTTCCAAGTGAGATGAGGCAATTTTCGTCACAGCACCATACCTTCTTAACAAAACGGTTTGACCGCGACGGTGACAAGCGGCTGCATTTTTCGTCGGCCATGACACAGCTTCAATACTATGATGGTGAACAATCTCAAGGTGCCAGCTACTTAGAGATTGCTGAATTTATTTCCAATTGTGGAGCACAAACCACAGCTGATTTAGCTCAGTTTTGGCGTATGGGGGTAAAGGCATGGGGAAGTGTTTAATGAAGTGCTGCTGTTTATTTTGGCTTGGTATTTGGTGAAGGGATGTTTTCTAATTTCAATGAAGGTTGCTTGTTACTGTTGTCATCAATGTACTCAAGGGCGTACCTCATAGCCTTGTAGCTTTTCTCGCGTTTTTTAAACATGCGTTGCAGCATAGGGAGAGTGCAGTCCACATAGTCGTGAATAGTGACTTGTGTTTTGCCTTCCGATTCACGATGAATACGACCGGCATATTGAGCCAATGTTCCTTTCCATGAGATGGGCATGGCCAAAAACAACGTATCCAGTCTTGGTAGGTCAAACCCTTCGCCTACATATTTTCCTGTTGCGACGACGACTTGAGCCGATTGCAGATGATTGTCAGCGTTCTTGCGTTCCGCAGCTTTCATGGCGCCTTTAAGTACGACAGTGCTTATACCCATTTCGGTAAGTCGTGAGTGTATGGATTCTGCGTGCTCTCTACGCTCTGTAAGGACTAACGGGTGTCCGCCATTTTGAACACACTCGTAGGCGTCTGAGACGATTTTTGAAGTGCGCTGCTCATTATTGACGAGCCAGCGGTAGGCATCGCTTATTTTGGGGCGCTCATCTGTTTTTATAAGCTCTGCTGCTGGTACATCGTAGAGCTGATGAATCATCACGGTTTGAGTAAATTGCTCATCAGGGCTTTGTTTCACTTTGTAGCGAATAGGCCCTGCCGCCATAAAAATGATCTTTTGATGACCATCTTGTCGCTCTGGTGTTGCTGTAAGGCCCAATACATATTTTGCTCTTACCTCGTTGAGTACCATTTCAAACCTTGGTGCAGATAGGTGGTGGCATTCGTCAACAATAATATGGCCGTAGTCTTGAATGAGAGGAGTGATGGAATTGTCTTTTTTATTAACCAAACTTTGGTAGGTGGCTATGTCGATAATGCCACTCGGCTTTCTTTTACCTCCGCCTATACTGCCAATGGTTACTTCGGGTAGGAACGTGCGTAAGCGCTCTTGCCATTGTCGAGCAGTTGTCGGCTATGAACCAGTATGAGGGTATTTACTTTGCGTTTTACGATCATAGCAATGGCAGTAACCGTTTTTCCAAATGCAGTTGGCGCATGCAAAATACCGAAGTCATGTTTAGATATTGCGGCCACTGCGTCACGCTGGTTCTTTCGCAAAGTGAACTCAGGGGTAAGCTTTAATAATGGTTTACCAATTTCACGCTTATCGTCAAATAGTGGCGAAATGTTTTGCTCTTGTAGCAAAGCAATCGCATCATCGAGGCAGCCTCGCGGTAGTGCTAGATAACCGTTTTCAATACGAGCACAGGAAATAAACCTCGGAATGCCATGGGTTGAAAAGCGCAACGCTTGTGTTTTAAAAAACACAGGATTAGAAAAACTAGCTAATCGCTTTAGTCCGGCCAGTAATGGCCCAGGTAACTCGCTCATCAAAAAGTAGATATGGTTGGCCAAGGTAATGGTCACGTTTTTCGGCAAAGACTCTAATTTTATTGGTGCGGCTTTGGCTGTGATTTCCCAAGGAGGGCGGTTGTCTGTTAGCCCTTGCTCGGACAGTAATAGGGTGTTGGGTGAAATAGTTGTTATGAGTTGGTCAATACTCGACTGAGTGAGCGTTTTAAGCTCAGCAAGGTACCGCCATTGATCATCGATGGCATTCAGGTCACTGTCAACAAAGCAACTACGACCTGAAAGGCGAGCCTCCTTTTGAAGTGGTAACGCAATGAGATTGCCAAACCCGCCTTCAGGAAGTACATCTTGGTTAGGAAAGAGCCTGTCATAGGAGTCAAACGATAGATTTGGAAATATTTCCATGGCTTTATCAAGCAAAGCGAAACCCAGTGCCCGAGCATGGTTCGCTGGGATATTGGTTTCAAAAAATATCCATAAGTGAGCCCCGTTGCCAGAACGCGAGATTTCTATCGCGTGCGGAATATCAAACGCTTGGCACACTTTAGACATTGCTTTGACTTCTTCTTGCCAACAGCCTTTGTCAAAATCGGCTGCCAACAAATAGCACGAATTATCTTTAAGTAGTGGATACAGACCTACCACTTGATGACCGGCAAGGTGCCTGTAAATAATGTGCTCGTTTAATTCGCTAAACTTTCGGTGTGAACAGTCTTGGCATTTAATGCGGGGTTTGTTGCATAGCCCGCTTACCCACTCATTATCACAGGCTACGGAATAGCCACTGCGCCCCTGTTGATTTTGCCAACGATTGGCAAAGATATCCTCTCTTCCACGAAATCGTTGTCTGAATAAGGCGACCTTTTGTTCTGGCGTGAATGTCTGTACTGAACGCTCGATTTGAGCGCTACGCAAAGCCTCTCTTAATGCGAGAAGCTGCTGCTTTTCATTTTCAAGCTCAGCTAGCCTGTTATCAATAGCAGAAATGTTTGGGTAGCGAGCGTCATTCATAACAAACTAATTTTGATTCGCAGCACTATAAAGCGCGAACTTGCGGTGGCTTGATCAGCGACTCTGCTGGAATACCTAACCCTTCATGAAGTTTCCAAATCATTTTTAGCGTGAGTGATCGCTTATGGTTTAGGATTTCATAAACACGATTGCTTTTACCTATCATGGGTTCAAGATCTTTAACGGTTAAGCCTTTGCGCTCCATCTCAAACTTTATTGCCTCAACAGGGTCTGGCAAATCCATTGGAAAATGCTTTGCTTCGTAGGCCTCGACTAACGTAACCAAAATGTCCAGCTTTTCGCCTTCGACGGTATCAGGCTCCGCCATCATTAGGTTTTCGATGTCGTTTAATGCCGCGCGGTAGTCGGCATCTGTTTTAATAGGTCTGATGTCCATTATATTTACCTCTTGTTACTACCTTTTGGCTTCAAATCGTTTGTACATCAATTTTATCGTATTGCGCATGGCTGCCGATAAACCGTATGTAAACCACTTTGTACGCATAATTGATCCAAGCAACTAACCGGTATTTATTACCGGCAATGTTAAACACGACACGCCCATCTTTGAGGATGCTGGCATTTCTAAAGTCCTGTTTCACATCCGCCGGTGCTCCCCAATCAGCGTTTAATGCATGCCTATACCAAGCTAACGTTGGCTCTTTAGCGTCAATGTATTCTGAGCTGTCTTCCCAAAATGTTTTTAAGGTTGATAGTGCGATAATTCTCATAAATAGATATTAGTCCCAATTTGGGACTTTTGCAAGTTTGGTATTCTTGATGCGGTTAGGAGTTGTTACCGCATCCCCAATTGCCCCATTCCTTGGGGCGGTTCACATCCCTCTTATTCACCCTCTTAAGCTCGGCATATCAAGTGTTGCCCCATTGTCCCAACTGCCACGGTAAGTGATCAAATGGGGGGCTTGCTATTTTCGCCTGATGGGCCTTTTCGACATGCGGCTGCGTTTGCCATCGAAGAAGGCCAATACTCTGAACCAATAGAGTGATTCTTCATACCCCAAGCTGTGCGTTGGACGTGCAGGCGGGATGAGCCCCAGTTTGCGTCCTAAACTGACAATCACGTAGAAGCGAACGGAAAATACCTATACGAGCCTGAAACTGTGGCTGAAGTTGAGCATATTCTAGGTGCTGTTGTTGTTCTATTAAGACAGCCGATTTATTCACTCGGTTTAGGCTGTGTGATTAATGTGTTTAGAACAGCCCAAGCTTTAAATATTGGGCTTGAAATTGGGGCAGAGAAGGATAACTTGTATCTCAAACCTGATCTGACAGTTACCCATTTTTTATTGTTTCTATCAGGTTAAATTTTCTAGATGTGTATGAAGGCTAATTGCAGAAATTTGATTGATATTGGTACACAAACTGAGTCTTTGTTGCTGTCGAAGTTGGTGCATTATATTGGGTTAAACCTTTTAAAGCACTGAAGCTTAAAGCAGCACGATCAACTACTTTTCTTGTGAAATTCGCATTGGGATCTGAATATTTAAACGAAATTTCTGCTAAAACAGGTTTTAGACTACCGTAAGGCAATAGGGTATACCATAAACTTAACTCTAAATCTGCATCGAATTCACCTAAATCAATCGTTGCACCACTATATTTTCGTTCATAGATAGTTAGACCACCAACTTGATTCAGGGCTAGACTATTATTAAAATTATAGTCATTTTTGAAGCCAGTAAATAGAATATTGATATCCTCAAAATCGTTAATGGTTCGCGAGGTTGGTACGGTTGTTGACTTGCTTGCAACTACAAGGAAACTCAAGTTATCTTTACGAGTAATGTCATCTTCTAGCTTAGTTTTTGCGCCTGATACATTGCTAGTCAAATCTTTGAAGTCAGCAATATAATGGTCATATCCACGATACTTTAAAGTTACTTCTTTTGTACCATTTTCATTACGCTCTCTGAAGCTGTATCCCATATTTTTTAAAGTACAGCTTCCTTGAGTATCGTAAAAGCGGATTTCTCTTTGTGTATCAAAGATCATAGCACCAGTTACGTCACGACTGATTTTATTTTCAATCGCATTTTTCACCGCTGAAAAATAGCTATTTATGCTGCTTGCTTCATTTCCATAATTAAAATTTATGGGATCTAATAGTACTTTGTATTCGCGAGATGTGGCTTTGGGAGATGCATAGCTCAGCGATGGTAGCACTGTAATTGCCAAGAAAGTTATCAAAGCCGATTGAGTTATTCTCATTTTTCTCTCTAGACAAAAGTTGAATTTAAAAAGCCCAAAAGTTTTAGCTTTTGGGCTTCATTCATTGTTATGGGTTGAAAAGATTTAACTTATCGGCAATATATAAGGTAGGTGTATCGACACGCATGCCCACATTATCCAAATACTTTTGCTCTAAACCATTGGTTGTCCAAAGACCCATGTCATCATCATTCACAATGCCAAGAGTTTGTCGGTTAATCAACCATAGACCTTCCATTTTGTCATGCGCATAACTTACACGTTTACCCATATCCAATACCAATGTTTTACTTACTGGCTGAATATTTAGTGCTTGTAATGCTTCCCATTTTTTATCGTTATTGATGAAATATTGCTCGAGGGTTTTACCTGCAATCGTTAAACCAAGTTTAGGATCTTGCACTAGATCGCCCTGAGTTGCGATATCCTCCAAATTGGTAGCATCCTTCAGATCAATACGATAAACATGTTTCATGATATTCGGATCGTCTTTAAGGAATTTGCCATCACGTTCCAGTACTAAAAACTCATGATCATTAATCGCAATAATAGCTGAGTTTGAGTTAGCATCAATTTCTTGACGATAGAGATACTGAGCAACTTTTCCTGTTTCAAGATTGATCGTCACAATACGTGTTAAGGTTGATTTATTAACAGCTTTAGTCGGTAAGTCCATTGTCGATTGCATAATCCCAACCAATGTTTTTTGGTCAGGTGTAATAGTTAAACCTTCCATACCACGGTTGGCACGACGATAACTAAATTCTTGCGGTAAAGTGAAGGTATTGCGCACATCATTTACAAAAGGATTAATACGACCAATTTCTTTTCCATTGGCATCATAGTGCACAATGTGAGGACCATATTCATCACTCACCCAGAATGTACCATCATTCAATGCTGCCAAACCTTCAGAATCGAGACCGTAATCATCAAGTTTGATAGGGTTCGTTATTGGGTCATAAGGCTTTGATGGATCTTTAGCGATGACCTTGCCATGAATATCGTAAGGTGTTTCGCCTGTACCACCTAGTGCAGCAGTATTCGGTAATCCACTAATATTATTTCCATCACGATCTTTTAATAAAATCGTTTTGATGAGTTTGATTGAGCCATCATCTTGTACCTCAAACAACCCAATTTTAGGTATATAGTCTGGCATTGGAAAAATCTTACCAGCACCATTCACGCCATCATTATAGTCAGCATTTGGGCCACGATCTGTGATTGCGTAAAATTGTTTATTGTTCGTAGGATGGGCAGCAACATCAGAGCCAAAGCCACCCTGTCGAAGTGTAAATGCACTCGCAATAGTTGTTCCATTCGCCTTAAAGCTTGTTAAGTTTTGGTAAGGCAATGCAACCCCTTGGGCAAATAAGTTTGGACCACACTGGATGGAGCTTTGCTGGATTTCATTCGCATCCAACTCACCATTTTGATTTTTATCCAAACCACTTTCAATACGTGTTCCAGCACTCCAGCAATCATCATTTCCAAGTACTAAAGGCGTCTGTTGAATCAAACTATTCAATCCATTTTGACCATTGTCCCCATCATCAGTACATGCGGTTAATAAAATTGTCGAAGCTAATAAAGCTAAGGTTAGTGGTTTTTTTTTCATTTTTTTGAAGCATCATGTTTAAAAAGCTTCATCATAAGAAGCAAAAATGACAATTACATGAATGAAATATGATCAATGTAAAATTTTAGCAAATTAAAAATATCAGTAGTTTGTGGGGGTTATATCTAGGTTTTCTTCATTATTTATCAAATGTGGTTTGAGGTAAAATTAAAATAAAACTTTAAACTGCCACAGTATTCTAGATATAAGCAGCCTTATTATGAAGCTGTCTCATAGGGCAGGGTTATACCAATGCTAAGTTTGAAGTGATTGAATCATCCTACTTACTAACGACACAATGTGACGTGTCGAAATTTATGTTTATTGAAAATTCCCCCAAATAATTTAAATTACTGTAATATTTTCCAATAGTTAAAACATTGCTAGTAGCATCATCAACTTAAATGTACTGTGTTGCAGGTAATAGAATTAAGACATCAGAAATAGCTTCAGCACCATGACTAAACCACAGGCAATGGTGATGACAGTGGTTCAACAGATTATCAAAAGTTACTTCCAACTGTCGCTTTAGGCTGGGATATATTACCTGAGCTTTATACTTATGCTAGCTATGGCAAAGGCTTCGAAACACCAACCTTTACCGAGATGGCCTATCTTACAGTAGGGACTTCAGGCATTAACTTTAATTTAAAACCTGCGACCAGTGATACCGTAGAACTTGGCTTAAAATCGCAGAATACCTTAGGGTTATTTACTTTTGCTGTATTTCATACTGAAACTAAAAATGACATTGTGCCTGACGATGCCAATGGCGGGCGAAGCACATTTCGTAATGCAGAAAAAACCTTACGTGAAGGCTTAGAGTTATCGTGGCAAAAACAGCTCTGGCAAGCACTCAATATTCGAACCAGTTATAGTTATTTAGATGCGACTTTTGATGCTGATATTCCAGCGACCACAACCAAACCGCTGATACAAAAAGGAACATATATTCCAGGTATTGCCAAGAATCAAGCTTTTGTAGGCTTGGCATGGCAACCTGAGCAGGGATTTCAGGCAGGCTTAGAAGCACGTTATATGGACAAGATTTATGTCGATGATATCAACTCTGATACTGCACCAAGTTATACGGTCGTTGCGGCAAATGTTGGCTATTTGTGGGTCAATAAAGACTGGAAAGTAAATACTTATGCACGACTAGATAATTTATTAGATCGAAACTATGTGGGTTCCGTGATTGTCAATGATAGTAATAATCGTTTCTTTGAGCCCGCAGATAGACGAAATTTTAATGTTGGACTATCGATAAAAAAATATTCTAACATAGGCTTTGTTGCATAAATACATAACCAACTGATTTTGTTCATTAATTTTTAGGTTGAAATTCATACAAACCTATTTAAATCAGAAGCTTACAAAATCTTTATGCAACAAAGCCGTGGAACAGCCACAAATAAACTCAGTAATAAATTTTTAAACATATTAATCCCCCGTTAAGTAACGGATTATAACAGCCGTAACTATCTAATCACATGCAAAAAGTAGCCGTTTCGCCTTTTCCTGTCCTCACATGATGCAAGCGGACCATACATCTTAATCAGATAGAAATCGAGTCGAGGTAAATCAATCCATCACAAATGGAGCAGAAATTATGCTTGATCACACTCTTGGTTAATGCTGAAAAGTCTTTGAGTTTTAATTAATAAATAAGTGTATCCATGTCTACCCTCAACTTTACTTATTTTCAGATAGCAACCAATCGAGAGCACTCATTTTTACAATACCATTATAATTCGCTTCAGTCCCTATCGTGTCTAAGGTAAGCAAATACTTGGGATACGAATCAGAAATTTTCTGTAATGGACGTAACTCTCGGCTGAGTGTCTCCTCATTGAGCGTTTCTAATGCCACCTGATAATAAGTTAAATTCTGTAAAGTATCGACAGCAACAAAATCAATTTCATATTCATCAACCCGCCCTACATAGACCGTATAACCTCGTCTGACAAGCTCAAGATAAATCACATTTTCTAAGATATGACCTTGATCAGCATTAGCATCAGGCAACATAATCCGGCGCAATCCGACATCAACTAAATAGTATTTTTCAGAGGATTGTAATAACTCACGCCCGCGTACTTTAAATTGTGCGGCACTATAAAATAACAAACTGTCCTGTAAGCCCTGAATATAGCGTTTTACTGTTTCAAATGAAATTTTAACCCCACTTGAAACAAAGGTATTTTTAATTTTATTGATGGAAATAGGTGAGCCTGTCACGCTTGCCAAATATCTTGCGACACGCTCGAGAGAGTTAATATCGGCAGTATTCAAACGGGGAATAACATCTTTAAACATTACACTGGCATAGACTGCTTGCAAGTAATCATAAGTTTCCTGCTGGCTAGTCATGGCAAGCGTATAAGGGAAACTACTGCGCGTATACATGGCATACAAATCACGATTTGATAATTGTTGGATGATCGGATTATTTTCAATATGCCACTGTTTAAATTCTTGGAATGACAGAGGTAGAACATGTTGCTCGATATAGCGTCCTGTAAGTAAAGTCGCAAGTTCTCCACTTAGAAAGAATGCATTTGAGCCTGTAATATATAAATCGATATAATCCCGAACATATAAAGAGTCGACTACTTTCTCAAAATTTGTAACATGTTGTATTTCATCTAAGAAAACATAGTTTTTTTTACTTTTATCAACTTTGGACAATACATAATCATGTAGTTTACGGTAATCGGTGAGTTCTTCAAATTCCATAAATTCGAAGTTGATGGCAATGATGTTTTCGGCTTGTACACCCTGTGCTTTTAGGATTTGTTGAAACATTGCCAATAAGGTGGATTTTCCAGAGCGACGCACACCTGAAAGTACTTTAATGACATCACGGTCTTGCCATGTATTCAGAAATTTTAAGTAGCCATCACGTCGAATATTAGCGCTTCTCATTATTTACACTTGGAATCTAAAGTTTTAATAAATTATATCAAATTTTAGAACGTATATGTAAATATATTTAATTTTAAAAAAAGTTTAAGGTTAAGTGAAACATTCAAAGCTGCTGTTGAAGTATACGGATAGTAAATGTAATAAAAATCCAGATTCTATCTTTTTTGACTCTGTACACGACAAAAAACCTAAATATGCCTAATATCGTATCTGGGTCTACTCCTTAGATGAGCAATGGTGATGCCTTGTTTTCGGATTTGTTGAGACTGTAAATAAAACTATGTAAACGCTTAAACTCCCCCAACGTTGTTGGGGTCAAACAAAAGGTGTTTACCATGAAAGATGAAGCAATGTTGGCACTCGCTAAAGAGTTAGCCAAGAACCTAAAAACCGAACTCGATCTCAATAATTTTAGTCGGGCTTTAAAGAAATTGACTGTTGAAACTGCCCTTAATGCGGAACTCACCGACCATTTAGGTTACGAAAAGAATAGTCCACGAACAGGTAAAAATGCTCGCAATGGTTACACAACGAAGCGTCTACTGACTGATGATGGTGAGTTTGAACTAGATACCCCTAGAGATCGTGAGGGTAAATTTGAGCCACAGCTTATCAAGAAAAATCAGACCCGTATCACAAAGCCAATTTCTGCTTTTGAGTGAGGTAAAGCAATTTGAACCGTTAACATATTAGTAGAAATAGGATCTAATGGTGCAGAGCAGGATAAGGCAATAAATGCAGGTTTATTCGGTGGTGGTGAGCGATCATTCTTTGGTTTACCATCAAATAAGCGAATCCATTTGGATACAAGATTTGCATTCAATCCATGTTGCAAAGCGACCGAAGCAATTGAAACGTCAGGTGCTTTACAAGCCTGAACGATCTGCTGTTTAAATTCAGCACTGTATGTTCTTCGTTTTTTCGCTAGAGATGCGATGGATGTCTGATTATTTGTCGTCATAAATTTAAGTCCCCACTTGTTTTTAAGTGGGGACTAAATTAAGGCTTATAGGATGAATTCATAAGGTGTGTTCAGCGGACGCTTACGAAAAAACAGCCAAGTGCTCATATGGTACAGTTATATCAAGAACAATGGTCAGATTGGCTATCAACGACACATGTGGCAAGTGAAGGTGTCCTGCAGAATGAAAGTTAAGTGTCTATTGAGGGGTACAATCTAATGGGAGAAATTGAAAAATAAAATACCATTGAATATTTGGTCATTATTTGTTAATTTCTGCGCAAAATTTAACATGCAATAAATTTATGTTCAAAAAAAATATAGTATTAAAAAGTATTTTGCTTACTTTGGGTGGTTTTGTTGTTACTCCTTTTGCATTTGCAGAAACATTTGATCCAGCGATAGATGGTTTGATTCGAAACCAGCAGCGCCAAGCAGAACTAGAAAAAATTATACAACCAGAACGTGATGTTAATTTAGATGTCATCCAAAAAAAAGAAGCTGTACAACTTACCGACCTTGAAGATCAGAATTGTTTTGAAATCAAGACAGTTGAACTTGATGGCGAAATGAGTAAGCATTTTGATCAATATGTGCAACAAGCGTTAAAAGATTTAAGTTTTACTCCAGGTTTATGCATGGGTGAGCAGCGAATTAATCTGTTGATGACGCAAACGCAGAACATCATCATTGGCCGAGGCTTTACTACGACACGAATATTGGCTGCACCTCAAAACTTAAGTACAGGCGTATTAAAACTCACCGTCATTCCGGGATTAGTTCGAGAAATCAAACTCGATTTAAGTGATGAGGAAAATACCCGAGCAGGCCGAATTCAATATGCCAAAAATATCTTTCCAATGAAGAGTGGCGATATTCTCAATTTACGTGACTTAGAGCAAGGCTTAGAAAACTTAAAAAGACTGCCTACAGCGGAAGCTGATATTCAAATTATTCCTGCAGATGCGCCCAATCAAAGTGATGTTATCGTCAAATGGAAACAGCGAAAAATTCCAATTCGCGTGACCTTAAGTGCTGATGATGCCGGTAGTCGTCAAACCGGTAAATACCAAGGTAACATCACCGTTTCAGTCGATAACCCTTTATTTAGAAGTGACTTATTTTACGTCACCATGGGCCGTAACTTAGCAGATCAGCAAGAGATTACGGATCAAAATGGAACCACTGTGAAGAGCGGAACCCATAACTATGCCCTTCATTATTCAGTCCCTTATAAAAACTGGCTGATCAGCGCCAATGCGAGTCGATACAATTATGACCAAGCTGTTGCAGGCACCAATAATGTCTATAACTATAATGGAGAAAGTCAGACTCAAGACTTAGGCTTGACCCGATTGCTTTATCGGGATGCCAAGCGTAAAACCTCAGCGACCTTGAAAGGCTGGCATCGAGAATCTAAAAGCTATATTGATGATGCCGAACTGACCATACAGCGCAGAGATGTTGCGGGTTGGCAGTTAAACCTTGATCATCGTGAATATATTCAATTTGCAGTGCTGGATTTGAGTCTAGGGTATAAGCGAGGCACAGGTGCATTCGATTCATTACCAGCAGTTGAGGAAGCGCTGAACGAAGGTACATCACGGATGAAGATCTGGACGCTAGATGCCAATCTGAATGTTCCGTTCCAATTTGAGAACCAGCAATATAGCTACTCAAGTGCCTTTAGAGCGCAATACAATGACACCCCGCTGACCATCCAAGACCGGCTTTCCATTGGTGGAAGGTATACAGTACGCGGTTTTGATGGTGACCTAACCCTAGCAGCAGACCGTGGCTTCTACTGGCGCAATGATTTAGCCATGTCTATTTTTCCCGCACATCAATTCTATATGGCCTTGGATGCTGGGCATGTTGATGGTCAATCTGCCCAATGGCTTTTAGGTAAAACCCTTGTGGGTGGTGCGATGGGGCTACGTGGTCAATTTAAGGTGGGTGGCACTTTTTACTACGATATATTTATCGGTAAACCAATCAAGAAGCCTGAATATTTCCAAAATTATGATTTGAATTATGGTTTTAGTGCCAGTTATTCATTCTGATCTAAAGAAAAGTACAAACTAAAAAATGAGCTCGTAGTATTAAAGCGAAAAAATCTCCCAAATAAAGACACATTGGTAATTGAAAAATGAATAAGAACTGCTATAAAACGATTTTTAGTCAAACCCGTGGTGAAATGATTGCTGTTGCAGAAAATGTCGCAGCTGCAGGACAAGCCTCAACACAGAATAATAAAGCGGTTGATCTTGAAACACCAGTCGTTGCTTCTGAAAAAAGTTTAGCTTTAAAAGTTCTTTCATTTTCATTGATGCTGATTACAGGCACTGCCCTGATCAATGCATCTATTGGTGTATCGCACAGCAATGTTGTTGCAGACTCGAATGCGGCAGGCAATCAGCGTCCAACGATATTGAACAGTGCCAATGGCACAACGCAGGTGAATATTCAAACCCCAAGCAAAGCTGGGGTATCGGTGAATCACTACCAGCAATTTGATGTGAATCAGAACGGTGTCATTTTAAATAACAGCCGCCAAAATACTCAAACGCAGCTTGGGGGTTATATCCAAGCCAATCCGTGGCTTGCAGGCGGTGAAGCCAAAGTCATTGTTAATCAGGTGAACGGCAGCAATCCAAGTCACTTAAATGGCTATGTAGAGGTCGGTGGACGTAAAGCAGATGTGATCATTGCCAACCAAGCTGGGATTAATGTCGATGGTGGCGGTTTTATCAATGCAGGTGGGGTGACTTTAAGTACCGCCAATCCGAATATTCAAAATGGACAAGTGACAGGTTATCAAGTCCGTGACGGGGTGATTAACATCACAGGTCAGGGCTTGGATGCCAGTAAAGCCGACTATACCCAGTTACTCAGCCGTGCTGCACAGATCAATGCGGGGATTTGGGCTAAAGAATTGACGGTGGTTGCTGGACAAAATGATATTGAAGTTAATCCGCAGGCTGGTGCGATACAGGCGGCTTCGGGGTTGGCAGGCACTGTGCCACAGTTTGCCATTGATACCAGTCACTTAGGCGGAATGTATGCGGGCAAAATCAGTTTAATCAGTACCGAACAAGGGGTTGGGATTAACAATGCAGGGCAAGTGTTTGCTTCAGCCGGGCATATTAAAATCAGTGCCAATGGCGAGCTGCAAAATAGCGGTGCAGTAGTTGCAGAAAATAAAGTCGATAGCACCCCAGCGAGTTTAAATCTTCAAGCAAAAGATTTAAACAATAATGGCAAGATATTAAGTCTAGGCGATCAACGCATTCAGGCTGAAAACGTCAACAATACCGGCCTCATTAATAGCCAAGGTTTAACTCGTATTGATGCCAGTCAAGGCATCCAAAACGTGGGTACAGGTCAAATCTATGGTGACCATATTGCCCTGCAAGCCGCGCATCTTCTCAATGCAGAACAGCAAACCAATGGCGATGTCAAAGCAGGCACGATTGCGGCACGTCAACGCTTAGATATTGCAGGCGGAAAAATTGAAAACCGAGAACAAGCCTTAATTGCCAGCGAAGGTGCGCTGACTGTTGGTGGACAACTCAATGCAAACCATATGGCAGAAGGCTCTGCCGCATTATTAGACAATGCCAGTGCACGTATTCAATCCGTGGGTGATATGTACTTAGGCGTGGATATTTTGACCAACCGAAATTTGCATTTCAGTTCAAGTGTCAAAGAAATACCAGAAACCCGCAAAGATGTGACCGCTTATCAAGGTGCTGGAAGCGCTGAAATTCTTGATTCATCGCATATTACAGGTCGTGGCAGTTATGACAGCATTTATCTGGATGGTCAAAAATATGAAGACTATACCCGATATATCTACAACCAGTACGAAACCCAACACTATGTGGATTCCAGTGCACCAGCGGAGATTATTTCAGGTGGCACACTGACGCTAAAAGGCCAAAGCCTGACCAATGACAAGAGCCAAATTCTAGCGACGAAAGGCATTAATATTGAACAAAATGAAGTGAATAATATTGATGCTGAGGGTGAGCATCGTGTGATTAAAACGGGGACATCACAGTATCACTATGTAGGTTGGAATACATTAGGTACAAGTAAACGAAGTAAGTGGAACAGTGTTAAACCCTATAATCCAGCTGATATCGTAACGCCAATAAAACTTGATGTGGTGAAATATGATGGTGCTCACCAAGGCACATTAAATGGTGATACCTCAGAACTCAGCTTACCGCTGCAATCCTTATACAGCGTTAATAAAGAAAATAATAACCGCCCTTTGATTGAAAGCAGCGATGCCTTTACCAATTATAAAAATTGGTTAGGCAGTGATTACATGCTGCAAATGTTCACGACCAACCCACAAAATATGCAAAAACGTTTAGGGGATGGTTATTACGAGCAAAAACTGGTCAATGACCAAATTGCACAACTGACGGGTCAAGTTTATTTAGATGGTTATACGAACTTCGAGGATCAATTCAAAGCCTTGATGGATTCTGGGGTAAGTGCTGCCAAAGATCTTAATTTAAGTGTTGGAGTGAAGCTCTCAGAAGCACAGATTGCTCGATTGACCAGTGATATGGTGTGGCTGGTGACAGAAACCATTACCGTTGATGGCGAAAAAATCCAAGTCTTGGTACCGAAAGTGTATGTTGCGGTACAGTCGGGGGACTTAAACAACAAAGGTGCCTTGATTGCAGGCGAGACGGTCAATTTAAAACTGAGTGGGGATTTAAACAACCAAGGCAGTATTGCTGGACGCCAATTGGTGAGTCTTGAAGCCAATAACATTAATAACGTGGGTGGCTTAATACAAGGTCGAGATGTCTTTGCGACAGCACACACCGATATCAATAATATTGGTGGGACAATGACCGCCAATCAAATCCTTGCCCTTGATGCGGGCCGAGACATTAACAACATCACCACGACGATTAAAACTGAAAATAAGCACGGTTTAAGTGAATTTAGCGCTGAAAACATTGGCCGTGTTGCTGGGCTGTATGTACAAGATGCGGATGGTCAGCTGGTTGCCAATGCCAAGAATAATATCAATCTGACTGCATCAGATCTACAAAGCCAAGGTAGCATTGCGATCCAAGCGGGACAAGACCTGAATCTTTCTACGGTGAATGTCAGTCGCAGTGATTTAAGCTCAGCAGGTGACAAGGATCAGATTCTGAATGCTTCGAGTCGAGATGTAGGGACGCAGATTCAGGCGAAAGGAAATATTTCCCTGCAAAGTGGTGCCAATACTCAGATTAAAGCCAGCACCTTGAACAGTACGTCGGGCAATGTAGTGATTGATGCTGGACAAAATGTCTTGATCGAAAATGGACGAGATGAACGCAGTTCTCAGCTTGCAGCCCAAGAAAAAGGTGGCTTCTCTACAACAGATAAAAAAATCCAATCTTCGACCAGTCAATCGATTGCAACCGACATCCAATCGGGTGGCAATATCCTGATCAATAGCCAAACAGGAGATATTCAAGCCACGCACCTGCAAGCTGGTGCGAAAGACAGCATTCAAATTACGGCAAACCAAGGCAATGTAAAACTTTTGTCAGATATTGATACTGATATAAAGAGCACGGAAACAGCCAAGAAAAATACAATTCAATTTAAAAACCGTCAATCAGGATATATCGACGAAGATGTTGCACAAACACAGCTCAAAGCTGGCAAAAATGTTGATATCAATGCCGGTAAAAATATCGAGCTGCAAGCCAATGATATACAAGCTCAAGACAATATTTATATTGGCAATAAACAATTCGAACGCCAAGCGGATGGCAGTTTAAAATCCAAAGATGGTAATGCCCTGCCCGAAAATGTCAGTCTGACGACATTAGAAACCAATGATCAGCAATGGGATGAAACCCAAAAAGGTTATCGTGGCATTGCCAAAGACTTAATGAAAGTGACTGCTGTTGGCTTAGCGGGTATTGAGGCTTTAGCTCCGGGATTAAAAGCACCGAAGATCACGATCGGAGAATCATCGAGCACACGGACTGAGCAAAGAACACAAACAGGGACCGATCTTGGTGCCAATAATGTCTATGTGGGTTCAGCAGGTCAAACGACACTGACCAGTAGCAACATTGATGCACAGAACACGGTCTTAGCGGGCAAAAAAGTCACGCTCGATGCAGCAGAAGAACAACACAAAACTGTTACGTCAAACAGCAAAGAAACGGTACAAGGTCTTGGGGTTAAGCTGAATAAAGACAGCATTCGAGTGGGCGGCTTTGTACTTGAAGACGCAGAGAATACCGTTAAAACTACAGCCACAACGCATAAGTCAGGCAATATCAATACTGAAAATTTAACAATTCAAGGTGCAGAAGGTGTAGATATCCTCGGCCAAAATATCACAGCGACAGGTGATACGATCATTGATCATGGTCGAGGAAATCTTAACATAGGCGGTTATGAAAATAAAACCACCACAGAAGAAAAGACTCATACTGAAACCATCAGTACAGAAGTCGGCATTCGCAATGCCTATTTAGATGCAATCTTAGCGGTAGAAGCTGTTGCAGATGCAACTAAAGCCTTATCTAAAGCTAAAGATGATTATAGCCAAGCACAACGTGACTATGCAGCGGGTCGAATTACCAAAGGAGCCTTAGATGACAGCAAAGCCAATGTCGCAATGGCAACGGCCAATGTGGCAAGTGCACAGATTGCTGTAGGGGCAGCAGCCGCATCTGCGGCTGCAAGCAGTGCAACCTATGGCTTTACTATTGGTGCCAATGGTGAAAGGATTGAAACTACGACGACCACGAATACAGAACAAAGCCAATGGCAAGGTAGCAACTTAGATTTAAATAACCTTCAGCTTAAATCAGAAGGCCAAGACATCAATATCCAAGGCAGCCGAGTGAATGCAACAGGCACCACGACCTTTGATGGCAGCAAAGACCTCAATGTGACTGCAGGCGTCGAGCATAGTAAACAGGACAGCAATAGTAAAACCAATAGCCAAAGTGTGAGCTATACCTATGGCGGTGGCGGCAGTGCTTCAATAGGCAAGCAAACCAGCCAATCACAAAACGAAAGCCTCACCCACGTAAATAGTGAAGTTGTGCTGAATCGTACTGAAGGTGCAATAGACAAACTGAATATTCAGGGCGGTGAGGTTTCTATCGCTGACCGAGGTAATCTACAAGTAAATCAGATCCATGTAGAAAGCTTGCAGGATACAGAGACTAGCAGTAATAGCAGCAAAGGCGGAAATATTGGCTTAGGTTTTGGTTCTAACGGTAAAGCCAGCAATATCAGCGCTGGCTATAACCAAAGTAAGGGCAGCATTGACAGTGCATGGGTAAATGACACTAGTAAGCTGCTGATTGGCAATGCGCAGAACGATGCTGATCTAGATGCGATGGGTGTTAAAAATATTACCAGTATTGGTGGTGTGATTGCCAATGCGACGAAGAATGAAGACGGCACATTAACGGATCACGGTAAGCTGAACTATTCAGGCGAACTTGCGCTGAAAGACATAGAAGATCATAACTACAACAGTAGCAGTGGTTTTAATGTATCAACGACGATAGGCAAAACCACGAACAACAAAGATGGAGAAAAATCCAAATATCCAAACGGTTCAACCACCATTGGCCTTAACAGCAGTGGACAAGAAACAGAACAATTGACTAAGGCAACGATGGGTCAAGGGACTGTTGCAAATGCCCCAGACAGCACCAATCGGGACATTAATAATACGCAAGAAATTACTCGTGACCAAGTGACGGGCATGCTGGATGGTTCTGTGACGGTTGATCAGCGTTTACTGAGTAAGAGTGGACGGGCGGAGATTATTCAAGAGCAGAAGGAATTACCTGAAAATTTCCGTCAAAGTGCTGAAAATATTGTGAAGCAAATGCCTGAGGGAGAATATAAAGAGAAGGCTTTACAAAGTTTAAATAATATACAAGCAAAACTTTATAGTTTACCAGCAGATTTTGAGGGTTTAGAGGAATATGGGCAGCAAGTTGCAGGGGAGCTATTGAAAAATGGTCTTGAAATTAAAGAGGTCGAAAAGATTATAGATACAGATAATTATTGGTATGCAATTCAAAAATTATCTGCTGTCCAAGAACAATTAGATATTTTGAGTCAGAATGGTAGTGGCATTGAACAGATTCTTAATTCTGAGCTCTCTAAAGAGCAACCAATAGTCAACTCAAACTCCTTAATTAGTATATTAGCTGAAAATACAGATAGTTCTCTTGCTGTAAAAGAAACGGATTTACTAGGTTTTAAATTTTTACATGCGGCAGCAGAAATTAGTAAAAATATAGAAAAAATTTCTGTAGATAGTGGTGTTGACATTGAAAAAATACAACTTGCTGCTAGCGTGTTGTTAGGAGGGCCTGTAAAAGCAACAGCAGGATATATAGTTAATCAATTTAGTGGAGAATATATTGATTATGCTACAAATGCGGTATCAGATCATTTAGTAAAATCACTCTACGGACTTTCAGATGGTCTATATGATGATTGGAGTCGGTCTGAAAAAATTAGTGAGTTGAAACAGCTTGGACTAAGCGATGATGATTTTCAACGAAGTCTTAATTATGCGGAATCACTGCAAAATGCAAAGCTAGGTGCTACTTTTATTGTTGGTATAGCTGCTGAGACACTAATTTCAGGGAAAGGAAAAGCTAAAAATAGTGATGAAATATCAGTAAAACCTACTGTTCCTGATTATGTTACTCGTAATGATCATGATTTTTCTGCTACAGAAAATTATAAAGGTAAACCAAAAGCTTACATAAATGACAAAGGTGATTTGGTTGCTGCAAACCCTGAAGGAACAGGATCTGTTCAATCTCATATTAGAGGTGGTAATTCTGAGAATACACCATACATTTCAACAAGTGATCCAGCAATAGCTATTGATTCTAAAAATTATGGTGGTGAGCAAATTAAGATTGATACGAAGCGATTGCAGGAAGATATTGATGCAGGTAAGATTTCTGGTAGTCAGATTGTGACACATACCGAAGTTAGAAAGGAATTACAATCTAAAGTCGATGCAGCTCAGGCGAAATATGATCGTAATCCTAGTAAAAAAAATCGAGATAAATTAAGAGATGCAAATAAAGATTTGAATCATGCTATTAGAGATGGGGAATGCTTAATCAAAGGTTGTGTTCCATCAGAATACATAAAGAAATAGTTTGTAAGGAGTATAGAGTTGGAACAGAAGATTATAGACTTATTAAATGAGATTCCTGATAGTGTCAATTATACAGATATAGCAGAGGACTTAGATGCTGAAGATATTTCAGTTAGCCGTATAGAACAGTTAAGAGAATTATTAACAAATTCGGATGACTATATTGTATTCCAAGCTGCTAAATTGTTGACATTTTGGGGAGATGATTATGGTTTTAATGCTTTAACTGCATTATTTGAAAACAATAAATTAAATGGTTTTATTGATCATAGGCTAAATGGTTATGATGATACATTGCAACATGTTCTTAGAGCATTTATTCGTTATTGGGCTGATAAATCTGACCATGGTCTAGGTACCTTAACAAGAAAAAAATTGTTTCCATATATTGTCAAAATAATAGAGCTTGCTAATACTCAACCTTTTGGAATAGATTCTTTATTTGGTTTAATAATCGATGAGGACTTCAAAGAATATATTCCATTTTTAAAAGAACATTTAATTTCAATCATTGATCATCCAGAAATACATGGTTGGAAAATTCATGATGTTATTGAGTTATTTTTAAAAATTGAACCTGATTTTGTATATAAATTATTGGATGAAAAAGGAAAGACGTTAAAGGATTTTAATTTTTGAAATTAATGTATCGACCAGTATTGGTATTCCACAAAAGGGAACTAAAGAAGCTTCTACAGCTCCAAAAGGTTCAACGACCATTGGTATCAATAGCAGCGGGCAAGAAACAGAACAACTGACCAAGGCAACCTTAGGTCAAGGTACTGTGACGAATGTGAAAGATACGGTAATCCCCCCTAAAAATAATAGGATCTAAAAGTAGAATTTTCTCTTAAGATACGAGCAGGAGATTCTGCATGAAAACATCTAAATTTACTGATAGTCAGATCATGTCCATCTTGAAACAGGCAGAATCTGGCACACCTGTAGCGACCCTTTGCCGTGTACACGGCATGAGTAATGCTACCTTTTATAAATGGCGTGCCAAATATGGTGGTATGGATACATCATTAATGGCTCGACTGAAAGAGCTAGAAGCCGAAAATACCAGACTTAAAAAGATGTATGCGGAAGAGCGATTAAAGGCCGAAATCATCCAGGAAGCGATGGCAAAAAAGTGGTAAAGCCATCTTGCCGGCGTAAGATGGCACAACAGGCAGTTGCCCAGCATGCCATTAGTATTCGTTTGGCTTGTAAAGCATTTGGCATTAGTGAAACCTGCTACCGCTATCAAGCCAAACTCAGCGATGACAATGCACTCATTGCTGAACAGCTCATTGAACTCACTGAGGAAAATTCCGATTGGGGCTTTGGTTTGTGCTTCTCGTATTTACGGCATGTTGAGAGTTGCTGCTGGAATCACAAGCGGGTTTACCGCATTTACTGTGAGTTGGCACTGAATCTGCGTATTAAACCGAGAAGAAGACTAAAACGGCATGCGCCTGAACCATTGAAAGAACCAATCCGAGAAAATCAGGTTTGGTCATTAGATTTTATGCATGATCAGCTTTCCGATGGTCGCAAGTTTCGATTATTGAATGTGATTGATGATTACCGCCGCGAAGGCCTAGCCATTGAAGCAGGGTTCTCATTGCCCACAATCAGGGTTATTCGTACGTTGAATCAATTGCTGGAGTGGAGAGAAAAACCGTTAGTGATCCGATGCGATAATGGTCCCGAATTTATCAGTCACGAATTTGTGCGCTGGGCTACTGAGCATGGTATTCGTATTGAATATATTCAACCGGGTAAGCCACAGCAGAATGCGTATATTGAACGCTATAATCGGACCATACGTTATAGTTGGCTGAGCAAGCATTTATTTGATACTTTGGATGAAGTACAAGATTATGCAACAAACTGGTTGTGGCATTACAACCATGAAAGACCACATCAAGCTAACAAAGGAAAGCCACCTCTAATGGCTGCTTAACCTCTGCTTTTAACTTCGGTTATTTATGGGAGGATTACCATACCACCAACCGTGATATCAACAATACCCAAGAAATTACTCGTGATCAGACCACAGGTATGCTGGATGGTTCAGTAACGATTGATCATCGATTACTGACAGAAGCTGGACGACAGGAGATTATTCAAGAACAGAAGGATTTGCCAGAGAATTTCCGTCAAAGTGCAGAAAATTTAGCACAAGCCTTACCAGCGGGTGAGTATAAAGATAAGGCTTTACAAACACTAAATAATATTCAGGCAAGGCTTTACAATTTACCAAGTGAATATAAAGAAACGGGTGTAGTTGGTGACAAAGTTGCAAGTGAATTGCTCAAACGAGGGATAGAGCCAAAAGAAGTTGAAGCTTTATTTTCTAAATTAGATTTTTTCTATGCAGCAAAAGAGTTTAGTGAAATTCAGAGTCAACTAGATACATTAGCTCAATCTGGTGTTGGTTTAGAAACGATTTTTAAACAACCTAAAATAGGCGTAAATGAACAAGAAGTAATTTATGCGAAAGGAACTGACATTGAGACAAAAGTTACGACCCAAACCACAGTTGGTATGACGATATTAAGCAATATTGCTGATTTAGGAAATAATATAAAGCAGATTAGTGAAGATACTGGAGTTGATTTAGGTACTGTTCAACTTGCGGTAGGACTAATGATTTCAGGCCCAGTCCGTTTAGCAATTGAGACAGGAAAATCTTTAGCTTTAGATAGTGCGGTAGGAGCTGAAATAGCTCAAGGATTTGATGCGCTGGCGACATCATTAACTGCCGCCGCTCATGTTACCAATTCAAATACGATTAATAATTGGACTAATTCAGAGAAAGTTAAAGAAATTGAAGCCTCAACATCTGAAAATAAATTAGATGAATTGAAATTTGCAAATGAAATTGAAAAAAATCTCTGTACACGACAAAAATAGATAACTCATTGAAATAATGTCACAATAATTGTTTTCTAACGACGAATACTATGACACATCTCAATGAGTTATATCTTATCTTAAACAAATCTCTAAAATGGAA
>NZ_VPEA01000012.1:0-59776 GCF_013417365.1 Acinetobacter sp. YH12252 | reverse complement strand
ATGATCAAACTCTTCAGTTAAAATCATTTTGAAGTTTTAATCTAAACTTCCAAATCTGGCTCATCAATTTTCTGACTTAAATTTCGCTCAAATAAACTTCGAGTAATTTAAACCAATCAATCAATGATAATATTTCGATCAATCAATCAGTAAAAATCCACACAAGTTGTTCTTCATAATCTCTTAATGATCTTCTCGATGCTTCGTCAGCATCAAGCTAGGTCGGCTATATTACGCTTTATTTCTAAAGTGTCAACTGGTAATTTAAATTATTTTAAACTTTCTTTCTAAAACCCAACCCAATCGATTTCAATCAAGTCATTGTTTTACCAGAAGTTTTAATCTTCATCACCGCCGATGGATGTGCATTATAGGGCAAATATTTCGCCTTGCAACCCCTCTTTTTAAGTTTTATCAGTTTTTTAGTCCAAACGGTTAATTATTCAGCAAAATACTTCACTTTTCCACAAAATACTGTTTATTTCTTTTTCTTGATCATAAAAGGTTCAGGATTCATAACTACATCTGGCATTTTTTCTGGCTGATCATGTTCCTGCCATTTCAGTGCGCGACAGTCGATATATTCACAATAGCCTCCTTCTGCTTGTTGTTGATCTCCATTTATAGCCAACTGATATTGAAAACTTCCGACATAACCTGCTGCAGCCCCAAATTTAAAATCACCACGACTCTGCGCCTGTAAATGAATTGAGGTGCCATCTTCATCTTGATAACGCCATTCAAACTCACGTGGCAAATACATACACTGACCTGTTGGCGTTTTTACTTTTGGATAAACCCGTTGAATATTAAATTGTACTTGCCCATCAAATACCCGAGTTTGCTCCGTGTTCGCATTTCGCAGATAGATTCGAGATTGCAAAATTCGATTCAACACATCACGACTTTGTAGCAATATTATTTGTTGCTGATGATTCAGATTAATCACTTGATAGCAAAAAAATGCCACAGCGAAATAAGGAAACTGGATTGAGCGGGCAAACTCAAAACTACCCAATTGCTCAATCTGAAAATGCTGATCTTTATAGCGCACACTACCCTGACACTGACACAACAAAGACCAATGTTCTGCCAAATTCATTCGCAATTTAGTGAAATATGAAATTGTAGAGCTTGTGGTGATCTTTAAATCAAAGCTAAGTTCGCTATCTTCACGTTGAATATGAAATTGCGGAAAGTGTCCAGTAATGCGCTCTTTATTGGCAAACTGAAAATACTCTGCAGTAAATACGCAATCATGTTGTATTGAATAATGATTGGACTGCCCCACCATGTGTGGGCTGCTACTACAAAGAATACTGGCTGTGTCTAAAGCTGAGGTTGTAATCACATTTTCAGGGCGCAGCATTGCGGTATTTAGGCTGCCCAATAAACCAATAAAGTTGAGATAATGTAAGGGTGCAGGCAAATTAGGAAGAATTAAGCCCTGATAGATAAATTTATAATGATGTTTTGGGGCGTGATAAGGCAGTTTGGCGGTTGCCGCAGGAGTTTGATTGAGTTGTTTGGAACGATCGAGAAAATCTTGAAACAGCTGCATATCAAACTCCTTGTGAGTTGATGCTTTTATGAAAGCTTAATTAACTCACTGCATTTTTTCTTGCCATAAAAGTGGTCACAAAACCTGAAAGTGCATAAATAATTGAAATCACTAAAATTCCAACAGGAATATTATAAGTCATGGCTGCAAGGATAAATACTGCGATTGGCAATACAAAAAACGGCACACGCTTACGATCAAAGGTTTTAAATGAATAATATTTAATATTGGAAATCATCAACAATCCTACTGCAATAATAATCACAGCATTGAGGATTTGTAGACCAATTTCACGAATATCATACAGTTCAGGAAAATCCCGTCCTACCCAAACCAGCGACACGATAATCAGCGCAGCCAAAGGACTTGCAACACCAATAAAGTAGCGTTTATCGACCACACCAATTTGCACATTAAAACGCGCCAAACGGAATGCGGCACAAGCCGTATAAACAAAGCAAGCCGCCAAGCCGATACGACCTAAATCATGCAAACTCCAGCTATACATCAAAATCGCAGGTGCAACACCAAAGGCGAGCATATCGGATAATGAATCAAACTGTTCGCCAAATGGACTTTGCGCACCAATCGCACGTGCCACACGACCATCTAAACCATCAAACAATGCTGCTAGAAAAATGGCATAAATCGCTTGGCTAAATTCGCCATTCATACTGGCAATAATGGAGTAAAAACCCGACAGCAAGGCTGCCGTGGTAATCAGGTTTGGCCACAGATAGATACCACGACGTTTCACCTTTTGCCCTTCACGGGTATGTTCTTCTTCCACCACTTCAAATGTAATTCCGTCATGCTCAAGATCACGGGAACTATATTCTCCTTCGGGTTTGGATGTGTTTGTCATTATTTTGTGTCCTAACTGTAACCTGAACGTCTATTTAAATTTTTTATTCGCCAACTAACCAACGCACTGCAGCATGTCCACCATGTTCTTGCATACGCAAGTGCGGGAACAACCATTGCAGGGCTTCATCTGCATCTTCAGAGAATTTCCATGGTGGATTAATCACCAATAAACCACAACCGTTTAAGCCCACAGGAGTATCGTCAGGCCACACACAAATTTCACAAATGAGTTGACGGCGAATCCCTGTTTTAAACATTTTCTTTTCAAAACGTTCAATCATGGCGCGGTCTTTAATTGGATACCACACCGCAAATACGCCTGTTGGCCATTTTTTATGTGCAGCTGCCAATAATTCAACCAACTGAGGGAAATCTTTACGTTCCAATTCATACGGTGGATCAATCATCACCAAACCGCGTTTTTCTTTTGGTGGAATGACGCCCAATAAACCTTCGTAAGCATCACGCTCATGTAAACCTGCGCGTTTGTCACGAATGTTATGACGCAATTGCTGGAATACATCGCGCTGCATTTCAAAAATAGTTGCTTTGTCGATGTCACGCATACCTTGTAAAGCAAACCATGGCGAACCGGGGTATGCACCTTGCCCATCCGTTTCACGCATTGCTTCAACCAGTTTTAAATACTGCTGTACGCCTTCTGGTGCCTGACGTTTGATTGAATCATCTAGTTTCACTAAACGATGAATACCATTTAAAAATTCGCCCGACTTTTGTGCAGGTGCTAAAGATAAGTCATATTTACCCGCACCGCCATGTGTATCGACATAGCGATAAGGTTTATCTTTGGCATTTAAACGTGTCAGAATTTGCAGCAATAAAACATGCTTCATGACATCGGCAAAGTTGCCCGCATGGAAATGGTGACGATAATTCATGTTTGGTTCATTCCTAAAATCAACCGACATTTTAGCATGAAAAAAAGTTTCATTCAGGAGCTTGTATTCCTCTAAAATAATCAGCTTGTCTTGCATTTTGTCTGAGTATCTATTTTATGGACGCCACACTGCTTCCAAAATCTTGGAATATTGATCAAATTCTTGAAGATTTAGATTTGCATGGTTTTGCTATGCTGGATGATGCCTATTCACCTGAATATCAACAACAGGTTCTAGCAGAGTGTAGTCAAAATTTAGATCAATTTCGTGAAGCAGCCATACAAAATGGTGTGATCAGCAAAATTCGCAGTGATCATATTTTATGGATTCACGAAGATTTAAGCTTTGCCCAACAACATACCCAAACCCTTTTGGCTTTGGCTGAACAATTCAATCAGGCATTTTATTTAGGGATTCGTGAGGTCGAAGCGCATTTTGCCAGCTACCAAGCAGGTTCTTTTTATGCCTTGCACCGCGATAACCCACAACAAAAAAATGATCGGGTGATTTCTGCTGTCTATTATTTACACCCTGAATGGCAGACAGATTGGGGTGGACAACTACGTTTACAAGACAAACATGGAGCATGGCAAATTATAGAACCACGCCCAAATCGGATTGCAATTTTCCAAAGTGATTTATTGCACGAAGTTTTGCCTGCGACACAGCAACGTCTTTCCATTACCGCATGGCTACGCAGCGGCAATCAACTTTGGTAAAAACAGACCGCATTTTTCAGACTATTGGCTTTAAAACTGTAAATTTGCCCCGATGTAGAGCAAATATTGCTATCAGGAATTCACCCATGCGCAACTCGACTCAACAGATTATTCAACGTATTGGGGAAACTGACCAACTTTTTTTACAAGGCAATACGCCTGAATTGGCATTAGAACGTGCCGATTTACGCTTACAATTGGTGAGTTTGAGCGAGTTACGCCAAGAACAGATTTACTTTTTGCAAGAAGCCATTGTGCTGTTAGAACAAGGTCGGGTTGAATTTGAAGAAATGCCAGTGACGTTATATATCAATTTGTCTTTGCATTTGGCCAAAGCCTATATGATGTATTTTGAGCTGACCCGCGATGCAAAATACGCCTTAATTACCCAACAAATTTTAAAAGCCATGACTCATTATGCACATGGAGATATTTTCTTTTTCTTGGCTTATGCCAGCGCCAGTAAAAATGAAAGTGCACTGTGTCGCCACTGGTTAGGCAAGTACAGTAAAACTGCCGAATTTGATTTGGAACTCTTACAAATTCACCCTGCCTTTAACGCCTATCAAACCGAAGTCTGGTTTAAACAAATTCTCAAAAGCAGAATGCATTAAAAAAACGCCTCGTTCTGAGGCGTTTTTAATGAAAACATATTAAATATGACGATGACTTAAACCTAAACAGCTTGTAAACGATAAGCATCTAAATGTAATTGTTGATTGAGTTCATCAATCCAAATGGCCCAATCATCGTCTTGTACCAAATGACTGATTAAAAATTCACGTTGTGATTTATTCCAAAACGGCGCTTCATGTAAATTAATATGTGCAGGTAATTGATGCGTACGTACATACAATTCAATGGCTGCAGGGCTGCTGGCTAAACCGAGTTGGCTGAATAACATGGCTAATGATGGAGTATTTTGCATGAGCACCTTGCCCCCTTTTATTAGTTTCGTTGTAATTCCTTATTCAACCAACTTATAACACTTTGTATAAAAAACCCAGTCTTCCGACTGGGTTTGTTGTATCTTTTTGTGAGCACGCAGTTTACTGGCTCTTTTTAGATGAAAAGTATTTGATTTAACTTAAATACCGATTAAACACTCGGGTGTTGATCACTATGTAATTGCTCATTTAAGGTTTCAATCACAATGGCCCAATCATCATCTTTTTTCCAATGGCTTTGCAAAAATTGGCGCTGCCCTTCCGTCCAAAACTCGGCACAGTGTAATTTGGTTTCTGCAGGTAATTGATGCTCACGAATAAATTGATCAATTGCTGCATCGTCAGCATCTAGACCCAATTGTTGAAATAACAGTTCTAAAGTCGGTTGTTGGTCAAACATGGCATCCTCCTTTGATTCGTCTTGTACTTTTAATGACCTTAACCTGCTTCGAGCCGCAATTCAGCAGCAGCCGAGTTGCAGCATGTTATTTTTTGTACGATGCGATATACCTAAAGCATCCCACTCAATATTCTTAACACGATGACAGGCAACAAAAAAGCCAGTCAATGTAAACCGACTGGCTTTCATCTACTTAAATTAAAAGTTAGCAACCTGTTAGTTTTTCAGGCTGTGGCTTTTCATTTGGAAAGAAGATTGGGCGCAATTTCACACCAATGGCATTCCCCATAAATGCAAATACTAGCCATAACCAACCATGCACACTGCCCGAAGCAATTCCGCTAAAGTATGCGCCAATGTTACAACCGTAGGCCAAACGTGCACCATAACCAAGTAATAAGCCACCTATAACAGCCGCAACCAGTGAACGGCGTGGAATATTAAAGTTCGGGGCAAATTTTCCAGCCAAACTTGCAGCAAGCAATGCACCCAACATAATGCCAAAATTCATCATAGAGGTGATGTCATGCCACAATGAATTTGCCAATGCTTTAGCATTGCCTGACTGCTGCCAATAATCCCAAGCGCTTACATCTACACCCGCAAAAACAGCAACTTTTGCAGCCCAAACTGCAAGCGCAGAAGTCACGCCCCACGGACGACCAGCCAATACCAAGGTAGCAAAATTCAGCAGCGTTAAAATAAGCCCACCCCAAATTAACGGCCAAGGACCTTTGAGGAAATGCTTCCAACCATGGTACTGACTTTGCGGCTCGACTTCTAAACTGCCATGACGTTTCTTTTCAAAAAACACGGTTGCGGCAGCAATCACAGCAAAAATAACAAAGCTTAGAATAAGTGCAGGAATCACCCCAAAACTTTCGACAATCGAGATTGGCGCCAAATGCGGCAGATTAAACCACCAATCTAAATGCGAAGTGGCAATCAGTGAACCTAAGCAGAAGAAAAATAGCGTAACCAACATACGCGCACTGCCACCGCCTACCGTGTATAGCGTACCCGATGCACAGCCCCCCCAACTGCATGCCAATACCAAAAATAAAAGCACCAATCATGACCGACATCGACACAGGATTGACATTGCCCTTGACGGGATTGCCAAACAACTCACCTACACCTAAAGCAGGAAAGAACAACAACACCGCCAAGCCCAGCATAATCATTTGAGCCCGCAAACCACGACCACGACGTTCTTTAATAAACACACGCCAGCTAGAAGTAAAACCAAAAGAGGCGTGATACAACGTCATCCCCAAAGCACCACCAATTAAAAATAACAGTGCTTGATTTAGACCCACGATTTGATAGGCGCCGATAGTACCGACAACAAGTAAGATAAAAGCCACCCAAACCGAAACATTCGATCTATGGGCACTTGCAACAATAACTGACATGACAAAGAGAAGATTTGAAAAAGGAAACCCGCGTATTCTAAGCAATTTCCCCTACCGTGCAGGTCAATCGACCTATTTTATAGTCGCTTATCCATTCTGATATTTGATAAGCAATATGAGCTTAGCTGATGATAGGCTTTTAATTGCAAAGATAAAATCAAGCGCAAAAAAATGCCAGTCAACTTTTAGGTTGACTGGCATCACTCCCGAAGGAGTTTTAACTTAATCTAGCAGATTAAATTATTTAATCATGTCTGCAATTGCTGCGCGTTCTTCTTCAAGTTCGTTTAACGTGAAGTTGATACGCTCACGGCTGAACTCGTCGATTTCAAGACCTTGAACGATTTTGTATTCGCCATTTTCGCAAGTTACAGGGAAACCGAACATTACGCCTTCAGGAATACCGTAAGAACCGTCAGAAGGAATACCCATAGTTACCCATTCGCCGTTTGTGCCAAGCGCCCAATCACGCATGTGGTCAATTGCAGCGTTTGCAGCAGATGCAGCAGAAGATAAACCACGTGCTTCGATGATCGCAGCGCCACGCTTACCAACTGTAGGAAGGAATACGTCTTTGTTCCATTCAGCATCGTTGATTTTGTCTTTTAAGCTTTCTCCATTTGCAGTTGCAAAACGGTAGTCAGCATACATTGTTGGAGAGTGGTTACCCCAAACTGTCATTGTTTTGATGTCAGAAACAGCAACGCCAGCTTTTTGAGCAAGTTGAGTTAACGCGCGGTTGTGGTCAAGACGTAACATTGCTGTGAAGTTTTTCGCTGGAAGATCTGGAGCAGATTTCATTGCGATGTAAGCATTCGTGTTCGCTGGGTTACCAACAACTAGAACTTTAACATCACGGCTAGCAACTTCGTTAAGTGCTTGACCTTGACCAATAAAGATTTCACCGTTTACTTTAAGAAGGTCAGCACGCTCCATACCAGGACCACGTGGACGAGAACCAACCAATAACGCGTAGTCAGCATCTTTAAATGCCACTTTAGGATCATCAGTACCGATCATGCCAGCCAATAATGGGAAAGCACAGTCGTCAAGTTCCATCATTACGCCTTTAAGCGCAGCTTGAGCTTTCTCAAAAGGAACTTCTAATAATTGAAGGATAACTGGTTGGTCTTTACCCAACATTTCACCGCTAGCGATACGGAATAATAGGCTGTAACCAATTTGACCAGCAGCGCCAGTAACGGCAACGCGAACAGGTTGCTTCATGTAATTATCTCCAATTGAGAGGATAGTCAATGCGATTAAATAGCTGTTCTATCTAATCTTAATAATCATAAACGCGAAAGATTGTACTCCAATCATTCAGCGGATGCATGCAAAAGCGCATCAAATTCCACAAAAGTCTGATAGAAAATATGAATAAAATTTCTCAAAAAGCTTAAAATTCAGAAATTACAGTCACCTAGCAAACTAGTAAGAACCTTTAATGACAAACTGATTCGGGCAATTTGATTCAATCGCTGCACCGCACTGCTTATAGCGTCCTTCGGTGTTATAACAAATTTTGATTTCAGTTAAATAACTTTTACCTTGATGGTTAGAGCACTGAAAATGCACGCTTTTTGATGACATACCTGAATTGGACTTGAGAAACAAACTCCGTAGTTGTGACAATTGCACCGTCTGCGTGTCTTGGCTCGTCAATACCGCAGGCACGTTCATCCGATCTGCATTGTTAATGATCATTCGGAAATACTGACTAGCATTCATAGGCACACACCCACCTATACCCTGCCAAAGCTGTACTCGCGCAGCATCATCGGGCATGACTCGCGCCACTACCTTCGCTTGTAGCGGCGGTAACTTTGCCGATGAATGGGTGCTACATTCACGCGTGGCTACTTCGGGATATAAACCCTCAATATTCAGTGAGTAACCTTCTAAACATTTACGCTTTTTGCTTTTGGTAGAATCAATCAAACATACGGCTGGAGTCATTTGAACCGACATCACATAGCCTTGCACAGGAGCTGAAAATGCGTTTTGTGTACACATGACCCAAGCTGCACCACCCAAACTGAGCAATGCAAAATGAATTGGCTGCAAAATGGTACCCATCCTCATTTTCAATGATTCTGCCCCCTTAACAGTGATTCGATGACAAATAGCATGCTTGAGTATTCCACGAGCTATGGTGTATTGCGTGATGGAATACTTTGCATACGACTACTCATAGATTGACCACCTTGACCTAACATCAATCCATAATGTGTAGCGTTGGTCATGACATGTTTCACATAGTCACGTGTTTCCAACAAAGGAATGCTTTCAGTATATTGGTCTGCCGCAATTTGCTGAAACTCTGGCTGCCAACGGCGTGCACGATTTGGCCCAGCGTTGTATCCTGCTGTGGCCAGCACAGGGCTATTGCTTAATTGTCGCTGAATGGTCGACAAATAAAATGTACCGTAGCGGATGTTGGTATTCATGTCACTCAGCGCGGCAGGATTATAAGTTTCACCCATTTGTCGTGCAACCAAACGTGCCGTATCGGGCATGATTTGCATCAGTCCACCTGCGCCGACATGCGAACGTGCAGTGGTATTAAAACGGCTTTCCTGACGCATCAATCCATAAGCCCAAGCAGGGTCAATACCTGCATTTTGACTGTGGCTCACAACATAATTACGATGTGGCATAGCATAACGGTAACTATAGTTGTGCTTATTCACAGTACGATCTGCTGCATAAATGGCACGATCATACCAACCCATATCGGTTGCACGTTTAGCCGCTGCCAAAATCAAGCCATCATCTTGTCTTAAATACGCCTGACGCACCGCCCAGTTCCATTCACGATTGACATAATTGGCAGGTGCATTAATTTCACGCAAGGCAAAGGCACGGTTAAAGTGAATATCTTGATTCAAACGCTGTAAATCATTGGTACTTGGTTGGGTATTCGCAGGATTCGTATTGTAAGTTTGCCCAAGACGATCTTTCGCCAACAAGTTGTGATAATCATCACCCTGTGCCAGTTTTTTATAAATATTTTGTGCACTACGTTTTGATGCTGCATCATTGCGTTGTTCTGAAGCACGTGCCAACCAATATTGCCAACGATCTTCCTGTTTTTGGGTCACACTCATGCTATCTACAGCACGAATTACACTTTCCCATGCGCCAAAACGAATCGCCTGACGGGCATAAATTTCTGCTTCTTCGGGACTAAAAGGTAAGCCATAACTGGCATCTAAGGCACTTAACACTTCACGGTTAAAATTGTTTTTCATGACTGTAGTGCCGCCAATATATCCCACTGCACGATACAAGGCTTTTTGTACCGCTTCTGGCGTACCTTCTGCACTGCGTTTTAGTGAAGAAAGTGCCGAGTCTAAATCGCTATCGGCTAAACGTCCCATCGCATAAATAAGATAGGCATGGTCTTCGTTGCTTGCTTTAGGCGCAGACCACAAATAATTCAGTGGATTGGCTTGAATGCTGTTCAATTGTGCCAAACTGATATTCATACCTAAACTTTGCGCAGTCGCTAAAGCGAGCCCTGACTGCCCTGCACGCAATTGTGCCCATAAGCGTTGCTGTTTATCTTGCTGAGTCATAATTGGACTAGAGAGCATCATTCGACCTAGACCTGTACAAGATTCAGGTTGTGAGTTCGTGGTCAACCAAACATCTTTAAATTCCGCGACCACCAAAGGATCACCCGAACGGGTACGAACTTGTGCCATGGCACAGCTTTCGGCCTGATCAGCATTACTCACATAGGCAAGCACAGGTTGTGCACTGCTAAAATCGGCCTGTTTCACTTTTTCTTCGATGTAATCGGCTGCGAGTTTTTCTGCCATCGCTGATTGTGGATGGCGCTGTGCAAACTGAACAATTGCACTGGCAGGTTGCATGCCCAAATTGGTGTTCAATGCCCAGTATTCAGGATAGTAGCCCAAAACATCATTTTGCATGGCATATTGATACTGCTGCAATAAATCGACATCACCTGAATTGGCTGCACGCAGTGCATCATTAAACTGTTCATTTGCCGCATGCGTACTTGCCATGACTGCAAACGAAACAAGGCTCAAAGCAAGCTTTTTAGCTAAATTATTATTTTGTTTCATCATTTGCAGCATTCGCTTGCTTTCGGTCATTTACTTCTGCCTCGAGATCCGCATCCAATCATTCAGCTTAGTTTAATTAGTCTAGAACCCAAGTTGTGTTCTGTTATGTAACCTTATGATTAGACACTATTAATCTTGAAATCAATCTTCCAACAATTTTACTTCACATTTCAAGTATGTGATGCACGGATTAAAGGCTGTCAGTTTATCTTGAATTCCTGCTAAAATACGCCCCTCTGTTTTATCTACTCCGTTTATTTTTATAAACGAACTCGTGAATTATCTCTTAGGAGCCTACATGACGGTTCAAACCTTCATCCCGAATGGTGCCCAAGCTGCCTCAGAAAACACTGTTACCCAGCCACAGCACACCCCAGCCGACGGTTCAGTTAAAAAACTGTATATCGAAACGCAAGGGTGTCAGATGAATGAGTATGACAGTCACCGTATGGCAGACCTTTTGGGCGACTCGCACGGCTATGTGCTGACCAGCAACCCTGCCGATGCCGATATTTTGCTCATGAACACCTGTTCAATTCGTGAAAAAGCCCAAGAAAAAGTATTTTCTGAATTAGGACGTTGGCGCAAGCTTAAAGAAAAAAATCCTGATTTGGTCATTGGTGTAGGCGGTTGCGTGGCTTCTCAAGAAGGCGACAACATTCAAAAACGCGCACCGTATGTGGATATGATTTTTGGCCCACAAACCTTGCACCGCTTGCCACAAATGCTTGATCAGCACCACGATCAAGTTGAAAAACCAAAGAAAGAAAAAATCAAACTGGTGGATATTTCTTTCCCAGACATCGAAAAATTCGACTTTTTACCTGAACCGCGTGTTGAAGGGTTTAAAGCTTTTGTGTCGATTATGGAAGGCTGTTCAAAATACTGTTCTTTCTGCGTAGTGCCTTACACGCGCGGTGAAGAAGTTTCACGTCCTTTAGATGATGTCTTGGCTGAAATTGCAACTTTGGCCGAAAAAGGCGTGCGTGAAATTAGCTTGCTCGGTCAAAACGTAAATGGCTATCGCGGTGAAACTTTTGACGGTAAAATTTGTACTTTTGCCGATTTACTGCGTTTGGTTGCCGAAGTACCTGGCATTGGACGAATTCGCTACACCACATCACACCCGCTTGAATTTAATGATGATTTAATTCAATGCTACCGTGATTTACCGCAAATGGTGTCGCATTTACACTTACCTGTACAAAGTGGCTCAAACGATGTGCTACAAGCCATGAAGCGTAACCACACCATTGATGTGTATATCGACAAGATTGCCAAATTACGTAAAGTGCGCCCAGATATGCATTTATCTAGCGATTTTATTATTGGCTTCCCTGGTGAAACCGATCAAAACTTTGAAGAAACTTATCAGTTTATTCAAGAGATGGATTTTGACCACTCGTACAGTTTCATCTATTCAAAACGTCCAGGTACGCCTGCATCTGAACTTGAAGACACCACACCTGAAGATGTGAAAAAAGAGCGTTTGGCCAAAGTCCAACAATGGATCAAACAATCGAGTATTGATAAGACCGATGCCATGCTGGGTACGGTGCAACGTGTCCTGATTGAAAATGTTTCCGACAAAGACCCGAACATTTTAGTGGGTACGGCCGACAATACACGTTTAGTAACATTTATTGGTGACCCTGCTTGGGTCGGACGCTTTGCGGAGATTGAGATTACCGAGATTAAAACTTTGAATTTAGTTTACGGTGAACTCTTGAATCTTGAGCCTGACGTGGCGTAATGTAGGAGCTAAAGTCCAATAACAGATTAAGGAATTCTCTTGACTGCAGCGATTCGACGTACAGTAACTTTTCCTGGCATTTCAATGGAACGTCTAAAAAGCATGCTCGGTGCTTATAACGGACATTTGAAACAAATCGAACAACGTCTAGACGTCCAAATTTCTCATCGTGGTGACGCCTTTTTTATAGATGGGGAAATTGATGCAGTTGAACGAGCCGAAACACTCTTGCAACGCCTGCATGAAGAAGCGGAAAGCTCTGCACAAATTAGTGCAGACACGCTCCACATGATGATTCAGGGCAGTCAGACTGACCGTGAATTACAATCGGATGATGGGCAAGAGCATACTGGATTGGATGCTGTTTGGTTGCAAACCCGCAAAGGGCGCATTAATCCACGCGGTGCCAACCAAAAGCGTTATGTGCAACGTATTTTGCAAAGTGATATTTCATTTGGTATTGGCCCTGCAGGTACAGGTAAAACCTATTTGGCTGTTGCCGCTGCCGTAGATATGTTGGAACGCAATGAAATCCAGCGGATTCTATTGGTGCGCCCTGCGGTTGAAGCGGGTGAAAAACTGGGCTTCTTACCGGGTGATTTAACCCAGAAAATTGACCCGTATTTGCGTCCCCTTTATGATGCCCTGTATGAAATGCTCGGCTTTGAAAAAGTTGCTAAGCTGATTGAACGTCAAGTGATTGAAGTTGCACCACTGGCGTATATGCGTGGTCGTACCCTCAACCACTCTTTTGTGATTTTGGATGAAGCCCAGAACACCACGCCTGAACAGATGAAGATGTTCCTGACCCGTTTAGGGTTTGGTTCACGTGCAGTGATTACCGGTGATGTGACTCAGGTGGATTTACCACGTGGTCAGCAGTCTGGTCTGGCACATGCCTTACGTGTGATTGATAAAATCCCTGAAATTCATATTACTCGTTTCCATTCTCGTGATGTCGTGCGTCACCAGCTGGTTCAGAAAATTGTTGAAGCCTATGAAGGCTGGGACAGTGAGCAACAGCGTTTAAGTGCCGAAGCGCGTGCAGAACGTAAAGCGCGCCAGGAAGCATTAATTGCGGAAAATGATGCCGCAGCAGATGCACAGCACTAATCGCTGTGCGCTCTGCAACCTACTGAAGTATTAAGGATTCATTTTGAAATTAAGTCTCAGCCTGCAACAGGACATTCAAGCGCCTGAGCTGGTGTTAAAACGTGCCTATCTGAAAAAAGTAGTCGAAACCACTTTAAGACATATAGACACCCAAAGTGATTGTGAAATTGGAATTGCCTGTGTCGATCATGCCGAAAGTCACAAGCTCAATCTGGAATATCGCAAAAAAGACAAATCTACCAACGTCTTGTCTTTCCCAAGCGATTTACCCGATGAAATGGCACAAGTTTTGCCGAGCTTCCCTATTGGGGATTTGGTAATTTGTATTCCTGTGGTTTTACAGGAAGCTGCAGAACAAGCCAAAACACCATTAGCGCATTTCACTCACATGCTAGTACATGGCACGCTGCACCTTATGGGCTATGATCATGAAACCTCAGATGAGGATGCCGAAGAAATGGAAGCTTTAGAAGTTGAGATTCTTGCCAAGTTGGGTTTGGATAATCCATACATGGAAAGAGATTGAATTTTAAGTTTTAGAAAATCATAAAAATAGCGGGCTAAGGCTCGCTTTTTTGTTTAAAACTACTCCCTCCCAATGGGAGGGAGAACATTCATTAGAGTCCCATGATTGCTAAATACCAGAAGAACATTGCTGCGTAAAGCAGAGAGTAGATTCTTGTTACTTGTCCACAAAGTCCTCTCTCCCTTTGGGAGAGAGCCAGAGAGAGGGAAAAACTAGCGCACCTCAAACTCAGCTTCAGCAGGGTCAAAACGCCACGTCCGTACAATCCGCAATTCAGAAATATCTTTCATTTTGGCATCAAATGCACCAAAAGGTGCGGCTTTACGCACCGAAGCTTTGGCTGCTTCATCTAGCATGGCATGTCCTGAACTTTCAATTAAACGAATGGCACGAATCCCACCATTGTTGTTCAAAATCACCATTAAACGTACTTCGCCTGCCAAATTCTGTGCTTTGGCTTGTTCTGGATAATAACGGTTACCATAAAATTCGACTTTTTGACGGAATTTTTCCATATAACCAGCGGTGTTGTCTTGCTTGGCCTGAATCCCATCGATGGTTTTAATTTTTTGCTGACGGCTAAAATTTTGTTGGCGTTGTAAATATTGCGCTTCAATACTAGCGACCATGGCAGCCTTAGCTTGGAATTGGCTATTCAACTCCTGCATGGCTTTTTTGCGCTGATTTTCTGCAGCCTGTTTTTGCCAACTGAGCGTGGTCATCAATACTTTTTCTTCAAAGTTTAATTCACGCTGTTGCTGCATACGCTCTAAACTTTCCAATTGCTGCTCCCCTGCACTTTGTTCAGTCATGGGTGCAGGCATATCACTCGACATGCGATGTTCTTCACGGAACGTACCTGAACCTTGCTGATCGGCTTGGGCTAAGAAATCTGCATCTTCAACTTTTGCATCGCTCATGCGTACCGATACCGCAATCTCTTTGACCGCAGCATCGCTTTGTTGCGGTGCAGCAAACTGCACGGCCAAAATTAATGCGTGCAATACAGCAGCCACCAGCAACGCTGCAGCAAAAATAGGATCTTTCCACCAATCTTGCGTAGAAGGCATCAATTGAATTTTTTTTAGCATCACATTAATCCGACAAAACGTCTGATTCCCCAAGCCGCCAAATGCGGTATAAACTAAAGAGCATATTACTTTGCTCAGTTTTTGCTTTTCTGCAAAACTGCGAAGTTCATCAAAAAGCTGACTACTGAGCCTTAAAATCTTAAAAATGGTGCAACTTATTTTGCTAAACTGCAAGCTTCTATGCCTGTATTTTTAATACAATTCGACAAAATATTTGTATCTGTAAAGAATGAATGAACGACTTGGACGGCCGTATGCAAACCCTGATCACCAATATCTCTCAACGTATCCGTCAAGTGTACCAAAAAGCGGAAGGATTTATTGAGGATGAACGTGAATTTCCATTATCTCAGGTCTTCTTAAATGCGACTTTTCAGCGCTTTGTGACCGATAATGTGAAAATGTTGCAAGATCTGCACGCAGACTTACACGACGACTGGTTACGTCTTTATGCAACCCTAGATTACAACGGCTTGAACATCACTCTGTCTGTCGATTTAAAATTAGTACAGATGGAATTGAATAAAGATACTCAGCTGATTGTGTTTGAACAAATTAGTGACACGCAGGTGATTGAAGCAAGTTATCCAAGTTTTTTGCATAAAATCGCTGTGAAGTGCGCTTTATTTTACTATCAAAAAATACGCAATGATGACCCTTTAGGCATGATTTTAGAAAAACTCAAAGTCATTAAAGTCAAAGATGATTTGCTGCATTTAGATTTAAATCGCTGGTTGGGCAAAAGCCGCTCTATCATTGACACACTCAGCAAAGTTCATGTGAATCATGCGGTATTACGTGAAGCGGAATTGGTGCTCACTGGCAACGTCAATTTAACGGCGTTGTTCCGCAAAATGTCTGAAGAAAGACTAGAAGATGTGGAAGAATCTCTTGCAGATACGCAAGTCACACCGCTGAAACAAAAATAAAGCTAAGCTGAAACTTTAGAAGAGAATACATACAGGAAAACTACACAAGCCGCATAATTCCTAATTTTCTCTTCATATTCAACGCGTATAATGGCAACAAGCAAGCAAATTGCATCTCCCTACATACAGAGGAAATATCTCAGCAATGGCAAATCATGTATTGAAAAAAATGGGTATGGCAGCCGGTGTGTCTACAGCACTGTTTTTGGCTGGTTTCTCTAGCCAAACATTTGCCATGAGTCCTTTCCAAGCCAGTTATCAATTTAACTACAATGGTAAAAACTTAGGTTCTGCAACACGTACTTTAAGCCAAACAGGTAACCAATGGAGTTATGTGTTTGCTGCCAAAGCAGGCGTGATTGCCTCTGCTACAGAAACTAGCCATTTTAGTTTTAATAATGGCAAAATTGGCTCATCTAGCTTTAGCCGCAGCAGTAAGATTTTGGTGCATAACAACACCATGAGTATTAACTTCAATCCTTCGGCGAAAACCATTAACACCAAAAAGGACAGCGACACCCGTTCTTTTGCGTGGAAAGCGGGCGTGTTGGATGAGTTGAATGCGGAACTGCAAATCCGTGAAGACTTAAAAAGTGGCGGTTTAAAATCGAGCTACTATATTGCCGATAATAAAGAGGTGGAATCACGTCGCTTTATTAAGCAAGGTTCAGAAAAAATCAAAACCAGTTATGGTACTTTTGATACCATTAAAGTGGTGCTGAAACACAACAAACCAAACCGTGATACGATTTTCTGGTTGGCACCAAAACTTGACTACTTGCCTGTCAAAGTTACCCACCAAGACAAAGACAAGTCTTATGGATTATTACTCACAGGCTATAAAGGCCCGACCAACTAATTTAGAATATAACTACTGAGCAAAGCTTGGCAGTTATTCACCATTTGGTAAATTGTTCTTGCATTTTTTCAGGTGCTTTTTAAAATACGCTTTTGCTTTGAAAAGCACCTGCTCTTGAGGATTCTCCCGTGCATGCACTAGAACAGAAAATTTTAGCCGAAGGTATCGTTCTATCTGAAGCGGTTCTAAAAGTCGACTCTTTCTTAAACCATCAAATTGACCCTGTGATGATGCAGCAAATTGGTCAAGAATTTGCGCGTTTGTTTAAAGATGCAGGCATCACCAAAATTATTACCATCGAAGCTTCTGGCATTGCACCAGCTGTGATGGCAGGTTTAGAGCTTGGCGTACCTGTAATTTTTGCACGTAAATATCAATCTTTAACCTTAAAAGATGATTTATACCGCTCTAAAGTATTTTCATTTACCAAGCAAACTGAAAGCACGATTGCCATTTCAAACAAACATATCAGCGCGAGCGACAAAGTCTTGGTGATTGATGACTTTTTGGCAAATGGTCAAGCTGCACTTGGTTTGGCAGATTTAATCCATCAAGCGAATGCAGAAGTCGTGGGTATTGGGATTGTGATTGAAAAATCATTCCAACCGGGTCGTGAATTATTGCTTGAAAAAGGCTATCGTGTTGAATCATTGGCACGGGTAAAGTCTTTGGCAAACGGTACTGTTGAATTTGTACGCGATTAAGGTCGATTAAAACTGATGTTGTTTCATCATTTAGACCTTATGATCAAAGAGTGCTTAGGCGCTCTTTTTTATGCTTTTTTTCAAACTTAAACAACTCATTTACATATATTGAATTTACAAAATAGCCGCGCTACGCCATTCTGCACTTGAAATAACAGTGATTCAGCAGTCTAGTTTTTCTGATTGCAGCTCTAGACAGCACTTTTTAGATCGTCTGCGTGCATTGATGCATGCGGCATGAGCATAAGGCAATTTACAGTCATGACACAAGACAATCCGTTGATGCAACACAGTATCGTCTGTCCAAAATGTGGTTCAACTCAAGTTGAAAAACGCAACCATGAACAAAACTTACAAAAAATTGGTGGCGTGTTATTAGGCTCTGCAGGTACAGCAGCAGGTACTGTGGGCGGCGCAGCTTCGGGAGCTTCTATTGGTGCGGCAATTGGTACAGCCGCAGGGCCATTGGGCGTGATTATGGGCGGCACCATTGGAACATTTGTCGGGGCAATTAGCGTGGGAATCACAGGTGGTTTTCTTGGGCATCGCTTTGGTAAAAAAGCAGGTGTAATTGTTGATCAGAATATTTTTCTAGATTTTCAATGCCTCAAATGTAAACACCGCTTTAAAGAAAAGTTGAAACAGCCAAGCAACTCTAAGTAACCCTAAATCAATTTCAAAAAAAGTGCTGCACATTGCAGCACTTTTTGATTGCATCTTTTTATTTTGCAGTGCTGCTTGCAGAAGTCATCACAGTTTTTTGTGCCGCTAAATACTGTGCTTCCGCAGGTTGTTTTTCAATACGTTGTTCTTCTGAAAAACTCAGACTATGCACAATTTCAGTCGCTGCAACACTCGACCATGAACACCCTAAACTCATTAGACCTAACCCAATCAGCATCCACTTATTCATTTTCACTTTCCTCAATCTCTCATTTTTACAGCAGTCCGTTGTGCTCAATACATTAGGGTCTGTTGACAATTCGTCTATGTTTGCGGCATGAGAGATATATCTCGCAAGGTTTTTTAGCTGATATAAGGCATGGGACAGGAAATTTAGTCATTCTAAATGACTGGCACATAACGCAATAGCAGCAAAAAATATGCTCGCCCCGAAAGGCTGTGGCTAAAACTTTCTCAGATTGCGTTATGAAACTTAGCAATAATCTCGCTATTCCTTGCGTTTCATGCCTGATCTGCTCAGTTTTAGCCTACAGCGCAAGCCATTTATGAAATGTCAACAGACCCTAGCCTGCAAAAAAATGCTGCGTGAACCGTGACAGAAAACTCTGCTTTTAAAGCGGTTATTAGACGTGAAAAGAGAAAAACTGAATATCACTGCAAATGGTGATTTTAGGTGAAAAGTAAACTTATTTTTTAGCACGCTCAATGCTACATAAGCCAATCGAATTCAAGTACAAAAGATAAAAGCGTAAAACGATATCCACATTTTACGCTTCATCTTAATTAAAGAAAGAATCTCACATGCCCTGTAATTTTTTTACCATTTCACCTAGGCGTTGTCCTTGCGCTTCACAAAGGATTTTTTCATCCTGACTCAAAGCCTGATCGTGGCGCGGGCCGCTCACATGCGTTGCACCATACGGCGTACCGCCCGTTTTGGTATTTGATAAAGCAGGATGCGCATTATGCAATCCCATAATCATCATTCCGTGGTGAAACAATGGCGGCAACATGGTCAATAAGGTACTTTCCTGTCCACCATGCATCGAACCCGATGAGGTAAAAACGCAGGCAGGTTTATTGTGCAATGCGCCATTCAGCCACAGACTAGTGGTTTGATCCCAGAAATATTTCATTTCAGATGCCATATTGCCAAAACGTGTAGGTGAACCTAAAGCCAAACCTGCACAATTGGCCAAGTCATCCAAAGTACAATAAATATCACCTTCGGCAGGAATACTTGGCTCGGCTTGTTGCACCACGGTCGAGATATTTGGCACAGTTCTTATTTTAACGGGCATGCCACTAGCCTCTACCCCGTTGGCAATTAAATATGCCATTTCTTTGGTAGAACCATATTTACTAAAGTACAAAACCAGAATATATGCTTGCATCATGCTAAGAAATCAGACTAAAAATGAAAACTATACGGTATTTTGCTGCTTTTTTGGTTAAGCTTAACCATGAAAACAGATAAAGATGATTAAAAAAGTTGAGACAGCCACTGTATGATCGTTGAGTATTTAAAGAAACTGCCTTTTTATGACAAACAATGGTTTCAATTTGTCTTATTTGTGCTGCGTCGCTTTGAAGCAGATCGCTGCCGTGAACAAGCAGGCTCTTTAACCTACACTACCCTGTTTGCCGTTGTACCTATGCTCACCGTATTTTTGGTGATCATCTCATCCATTAAGGCACTCGAACCTGCACGGCAACAATTACAACAACTGATTTACAGCAACTTTTTACCTAAAACCACCATCGCCTTTGATAAAGCCTTAAATGCCTTTACCGACAAATCTAGCAACTTAACCGTCATCGGGATTTTGTTTTTATTCGTGACCACGGTGATGATGCTGACCAGTATTGAAACTGTGTTTAACCGAATTTGGCGGGTTAAGGAAACCCGTGGCGGCATTATGGGTTTTATGCGTTACTGGACCATTATCTCATTAGGCCCTATTTTACTGGGCAGTGCTTTTGTCATTTCCTCAACTTTGGCATCTATGAATGTGCTGAGTAATAACTTTGCAGGTTATGAACTCAATGGCGCATTTATTTTATGGCTGATTTCATTTGCCCTAACCATTTTAGGTTTTTTTATTCTGAATTGGACCATTCCCAACCGCAGTGTACCTATTAAAGCCGCATTAATTGCGGGGGGTTTCAGTGCTGTTGTATTTGAATTTTTGAAAAACCTGTTTGGTTTTATTATGTCCAACTTCACCAGTTATGAAATTATTTATGGTGCTTTTGCTGCCGTACCTATTTTCTTACTGTGGATTTTCCTGTCTTGGAATATTGTGCTGTTAGGTGTTGAAATTAGTTATGCCTTGACCGCTTTTGAAGCCAGTCGCGAAAAAAAATGCCATCCGCTGCTCATGCTATTGGACTTACTGGAATTGTTTTACAAAAAACAAATGCGCGGAGAAAGTGTCACTGAAGCTGAAGCCTTAGATGTATTGGGACGTAATGAAATTGGGCGCTGGCCGTCTTATGTGCTGATGCTAGAACAACAAAATTTAATTAAACGTACTGAAAATGATGAATTTGTTTTGGTGCGCAATTTATCTCAGGTAGATTTTTGGAGTTTTTATTCACAGCTACCGTATTCATTGCCACGTCGTCAGGACTTGGCCAATGTCTATCCTGATGATGAATGGATGCAAAAACTTGGCCCCGTACTCAGTGAAACCGATGACTATTTGGCTGCCAAATTGTCGATTCCGCTCTCTAAGATTTTTGAAGAAAAATAATCTTGTACGCGCTCGCTAGATTTTAAATATCACCCATCTTCAAATTTAAACCCGTATTGAGCTACTAGGTTATTTGAAGATGATTTTTACAAGACAACATTGCTGATGTTGAGTCTTGCTCAAGTTCATGGAAAAGCTGCAAATACTTATTTTCTTTTTAGTACTTGGGTTTTATGTTTAAACCAACATTGAGCATTCACCATCAACACCCCCAGCATGACCAAAACAGCCCCAATCATAAAACTTTGGCTCAAGCTTTCATTCAACAACCATACACCAAACAATACGCCAAATAATGGCGTTAAAAATGAAAACACGCCTAAACTGGATGCTAAATATTGTTTCAGCAACCAAAACCAAGCGAGATAGCTAATAAACGAAATCAATACCGCATGAAAAATCAAACTGCCTATGGCTAAGGCTGTCCAATAAATTTCAGCCTGTCCCATCCACCATGCCATCGGCAGTAAAATCAAAAAACCACCCATCAATTGGTAAAACAACGTTTGTGTTGCAGGAGCTTCCGATAAACGACTTAAACGTACCGCAACAGTTGTGGCTGCCCAAAGTATGCCTGCACTCAGCGCAAGTAAATCGCCAAAAAGCATGTGACTGAAGTTTTGGTGGCTCTCTTGTTGCACAGTATCACGCCATAAAAAAGTCACCGCTATGCCAGCAAAAGACAACAGAATCCCGCCCCATTGCAAGCGAGATAAACGCTCTGCAGGTAGTTTCCAATGCAACGCTAAAGCCACAAAAATAGGCGCGGTATATAGTAAAACCACCACATGCGACGCAGAAGTATATTGAATCGCCTGCCCTAACATAAAAAATTCTGCGGCAAATAAAATACCCACCAATATGCCTGCAGGCAGATATTCAGTCGAAGCCCATTGTGTATTTCTTGCAAGCAATAACAAAGGCAACACCATCACAGCAGACAAGCCTGAACGCAGTGCCAATTGCATCAAGGGTGAAATATCTGCCGCAGCAACTTTTAGCACCACTTGTTGCAGACCCCAAAAAACACACAAAATTAGCATCATACTGCTGGCTTTTGCATCAAGTGCTTGGCGTGAACTCATGGCTGAACCTGATCTGAGATAAAAAATAGACTTTAAAGTAAGCAGCGGACTCAACCTAAATCTTTTGGATATTCAACATCATTGAGTACTTGAGGAGTTTTGGCATTATGCGCGACTTTGCATAAAAAAAGCGACCTAAATAGATCGCTAATTTTTAAGGATTAACTTAATCATCTGTTGCGAAAGCAATATCACTGAGTCCGGCTTCACTCGCACGTGACATCACTTGCGCCACAGTATCATAACGCGCATCTTTATCTGCTCTTAACACCACGGTTGGCTGTTGAGCTTGCTGACTAGCATCATTAAAGCGGGTTTGCAACTCATCTAAACTAATGATTTGATCATCCCACGCCACTTCACCATTGGCATTGATACTGACCTGAATTTGCTCAGGCGGTAAATCAACAATTTCTGCGCTGGTTTGCGGTAAGGTTAATGGTATAGAAGGGTTGGCAACGGTCGCTGTCACCAAAAAGATGATCATCAATACCAACATAATGTCGATCAGGGGAATAAGGTTCATCTCATTCATGCCTGAATCGTTGTCTTCACCCAATTGAAAAGCCATTAAACCTGACCTCCCACTAAACTTTGTTGTGTTGCATTCACTTCAGTTCTTTGAACAGAAGAATCTTGTTGCAACATGGTGTCAATCAACAAACTATGTGCATGATCTTGCAAATTTGTAGATAAGGTACGGTTCACACGCGAACAAATGTTGTAAGCAATCACGGCAGGAATCGCCACCGCCAAACCGAAGCCCGTCATAATCAACGCTTCACCAACAGGCGTTGCCACTTGAGCCAATCCCGCCTGACCGCTTTTTCCAACCGCAACGAGTGCATGGAAAATACCCCAAACTGTACCAAACAAACCCACAAACGGTGCTAATGACGCAATTGTACCCAGTACCGATACGCCTTTTTCTGCCGATGCTTTTTCTACCGAAATTTGACGCAATAAGGCTTGCTCAGCAACCGCTTTACGCTGCTCAAAATTTAAGGGCACCAGTTTTGCTTTAAGCTGATTTAAAGCCTGTGACAGTTGAGCATAAGCTTGTTGCTTCAATTGGCGCGTGCCTATCAAACGTAATGCGAAGATGGTCCATGTCGCAATCGACATCGCCAATAACACGAAATACAGCGTTTTGCTGACTGCATCTGCGTGTTGCCAATAGACGGAAAAGTTCATACTCGAACTCCTGTTGAAGGTTAGCCGTTAGGGTTCAATGTCAATTCAAAAGGCTGCTCAGCACGAATTGGATAAGCCACGCCATTTTCTTTGTACGGTTTGAATTTTGCACTACGCACTGCGCGTAAAATATTTTGATCTAAAGCAGGTACACCACTAGAACGCGTAATTTGAGCATCGGTGATCACGCCTTTTTCATTGGCTTCAATCCGAACCACCACGTTACGGGTTTCTCCCTGTAAATCACGATTGGTATAAGAAGGTTTTGGAGAACGACTCCATTGCACGCCTGAGCCGCCAATCGACACTGTTTTTGGAGCAGAAGGTGCGACAGGAGCAGGTGCTGGCGCAACAGGTGCAACTGTCGGTTTCGGTGCAGGCTGTACCACTTTAGTTTCAGTCACCGTTGCTACAGGTGCAGGTTGCACCACACGTTCGACTGGTTTTTCTACGGGCTTCGCCACGGGTTTAGGGGCTTCTGCTTTTTTAACTTGCTGTACTTTTTCTACTTTTTTCGGTGGCGGTGGCAACGGTTTTTCTACCACAGGCACTTCTTTTACAGGCTGAGGCTTGGGTTTTTCAGGCTGTGGTTCAGCCTTAGGTTGCGGTGGCAACGGTTTAGGCTGTTCTTGAATTTTTACAAAGCGTACTTTTAAAGGTTCTTTTTCTATGGGCTTTAAGGTCGGAGTTTGCATTTGCCCCAATGCCCACAACACACCGACATGACCTAATGCAACAACAGCTAAAGCCGTCACAACTTTCTTTTTCATGGCATTGGGCATTTGTAGCATAGCGTTGGGAGATTGGTTCATTAAAGTCAGCGACCTTCAAAAGCAATTGCCAAACCATCACAGTTCCGAACGATCAAACTGATCGGTTAGCACAATTAAAGTAACGCAATAATAAATGAGAAGTGTTTTCATTTGCAACTATTTTTTAATAACAAACGTGAATCATCCAATAAATTTGCTATTTTAAAAACAGTTTAAATAAATGTTATAACATTACAATTTTAGCATAAAAAAACATGCCATGTCGGCATGTTTTAATTCGATTTTTAGATAGCTTTTACCCTATTGAAATACAACAGTTTTGTTGCCATCTACAATAATACGGTCTTCCAAATGCCATTTAACTGCACGTGCCAGTACATTACGTTCCACATCCTGACCCAATTCACGCAGTTGATCTACCGTAAAGTCGTGGTTTACACGCTCTACATCTTGCTCAATGATCGGACCTTGATCTAGGTCTGCTGTTACATAGTGTGCAGTTGCACCAATCAGTTTTACGCCTTTTTCATAAGCTTGTTTATATGGATTTGCGCCCACGAAAGCAGGCAGGAATGAATGGTGAATATTGATCACTTTCATTTCCCACTTAGAGACAAACTCTTCATCCAAAATTTGCATATAACGCGCCAATACCAACAAATCATTGCCTTGCATCAATTCATCAATTTTAGCGTAAGCTTCACGTTTATTTTCTTTATTAACAGGCACTACTTCAAACGGAATACCAAAGTTTTCTACCGCTTCACGCAAGGTGTCATGGTTCGACACCACTTTGGTAATTTCACATGGTAAACCACCACGTGAATGACGCCATAATAGTTCGAGCAAAGCATGATCAACTTTAGACACCAAAATGCCGACTTTTTTCACATCGCTGACCAAAGCCAAACGCCATTGCATTTCATAACGCTCTGCCACGTTAGAAGCAAAGGTTTGCAATAAGCTTTCTTTACGGCTTTGCAAGTGATCCAGTTCAAACTCAACCCGCATGAAATAACGCCCGCCCTGAGCTTCTGTTGCGTATTGATCAAGCGCGGTAATGTTGGCTCCTTGATGATACAAAAAGCTCGATACAGCCTGCACAATACCTGGCTTATCTTCACAGGTAATCAGTAAACGTGCAGTATTCGCAGTCGTCATATTCATGTTGTTTTTAGTCACTACTTGGTTAAATTGAAAAACAAGCCGAGTATTCTAGCGCGTTTCTCAGACATTCTAAATAGCCATTCTCAGTCTCTTAGTCGGCTTGAGTATTTTTACTGGATGATAAACTCTCAAACAGTTCAGATGTGCCTAGTGTTTCTAGTAAACGCTCATAGGTTGCACGACTTTCACCCCGTAAATATGCCCCTTCAAGGAACAGCATTTGACGTAAAGCCTGCCAAATCCATTTTTCTTCCAAATGGTTTGAATCGGTAATGTGACCCGACATATATAAGAAGTTCGTCCAGTTGGTCAGCACAATCCAAATATTGATAATCAAGGCTTCAATTTCTGACTCAGTCATTTGCATCAGACCCGCATCCACAAAGGCCTGATAAATTTTTTGTCCCTGCTGCATGACCTGTCCTGCAAAACGTGGATACATTTTGCGGAAATCTTCATTGGTTTCGACCAAATGATAGACATCACGATGCAAAAAACGATAAGCCCACAGCTGACTACTGAGAACCTGAAAATAACGAATTTTGTCATTGGCATCTAAGCCACGATTTTCAGGCAAAGCCAGCATTTCTAAAGTTTCTTGCTGATATTGTTCCATCAGCTCTTTAATAATTTCGTTCTTATTGCGGAAGTGGTAATACAAGTTTCCTGGGCTCATGCCCAGTTCTGCCGCAATATGATTGGTTGTTACCGAACGCTCACCACGCTCGTTAAACAATTGCAAACTCAATTGCAAAATACGTTCTTTGGTTTTCAACGTTTTGGTTTGAGACATCCTAAAAACAACCATTCTTTAAAATTTGGGGGGCATGAAAACATAAAGTCACTTGACTGATTAGAGTAAATACTCTAAAAATTAACTTATATTGCTTTTATTGAATGGTAACATGCCATGAACAGTCAAACAAAAACAACTTCAATGACCCCACATTCACCCGATTTACAACGTCTGGATGATATTTTGGCATTGCAGAAATATGCCTATCAGCGTCATCCTGTCCCAAGTGCCAAAGAACGCATTGAACGCTTAGCCCGCTTAAAACGTGTGATTGTGAAATATCAGGATCAATTTGCCGAAGCCATTAACCGTGACTATGGCAACCGCGCCATTGCAGAAACCAAAATTGGTGAATTACTTACCTGCTTGGAACATATCAAATATTACAGCAAAAACCTGACCGACTGGATGAAGCCATCTAAACGTCAGGTTGGTATTATCCACCAACCTGCAAAAGCATGGGTACAGTATCAACCTTTAGGGGTAATTGGCATTATTGCACCTTGGAACTATCCGCTGCTGTTGTCTTTAGGCCCACTGATCTGTGCTTTGGCTGCAGGCAACCATGCCATGATCAAAATTTCCAGTGCTTCTGCGCATTTTGGTAAAGTACTGGAAAACGCCATGAGCGAAGCATTTCCACAGGAATTGGTGGCAGTAATTAATGGCGGCGGTATTATTTCCGATGCGTTCTGTCATTTGCCTTTTGACAAAATTATTTTCACAGGCTCTACCGAAGTCGGCAAAACTGTAATGGCTGCCGCGTCACAAAACCTTGTGCCTGTCATTTTAGAACTAGGTGGAAAATCCCCTGTTTTGGTGCATCCATCTAGCGATATGGTCGATGTAGCGCAGCGTATTGCGGTAGGTAAACTCTGGAATGCTGGACAAACCTGTGTTGCACCCGACTATATGTTCTTGCCTAAAGGCAAAACTGCCGAATTTATGGAGCATTTCGAGCAATTTGTGACCGAAATGTATCCGCATATTCGTGATAACCAAGACTACACTTCTATTATTAATGACAAACAATATCGTCGCTTACAGGGCTATTTAGAAGATGCACGTGAGCGAGGTGCAAATATTATTGAAATTAATCCGCAAAGTGAAAATGTGGCTGCAACCCGTAAAATGGCACCAACGGTACTGACCAATGTCAGTCCAGACATGCAAATTATGCAAAATGAGATCTTTGGTCCAGTCCTGCCAATCTTAGAATATGAACAAATTGATGATGTAATCGAGTTTATTAATAGCCGACCGCGTCCTCTTGCTTTATACTATTTCGACTTTGATCAGGCGCGTGCCGACTATGTCGCACAGCGAACCCATTCAGGGCATTTCGGACTCAATACTGTATTGACCCACGTTGCACAAGATGACTTACCATTTGGTGGTGTTGGTGCATCGGGCATGGGGAAATATCACGGTCCAGAAGGTTTTTTCAGCTTGTCACATGAACGGTCGGTAATGTCTAATCCGAAGCTTTACAGCTTGAAGTTCATTCTCCCCCCATTTGATAAGCCGATTCATCGATTGATTTCGAAGACGCTTCTTCGTTAACTGATCAAGGCATGAGCTATCAAACACGCTCATGCTGTTTTTGAAGAAAATCGCTTGTCTTTTAAGCGTATTTTTGATATAAAACGCCCCTTGAATGAATTCATCCGTTTATTTTTGACTGGCCATACAGATTTGCTGTTGGCTAAATCAATGGAGTTACACCATGTCTAAGGTTTGCCAAGTTACCGGCAAGCGTCCAGTCGTTGGTAACAACGTCTCACACGCCAACAACAAAACTAAGCGCCGGTTCGAGCCGAACCTGCACAACCACCGTTTCTGGTTAGAAAGCGAAAAACGTTTCGTACGTCTTCGTTTAACCACTAAAGGTATGCGTATTATCGACAAATTGGGCATTGAAAAGGTTGTTGCTGACCTTCGTGCTCAAGGTCAAAAGATCTAAGTAAGGAGTCAGGACAATGCGTGATAAGATTCGCTTAGTTTCTACAGCTGGTACAGGTTATTTCTATACCACTACTAAAAACAAACGTACTATGCCGGAAAAAATGGAAATCAAAAAATTTGATCCAAAAATCCGTCAACACGTAGTTTTCAAAGAAGCTAAAATCAAATAATTTTAGCTTTTTTAAAAAACGACCTTATTCAGGTCGTTTTTTTTTGCACTTTTTTTGCCTCACTTGTTAAAATTTCCTCGTTTTCTTTTTTGGCACTATTTGTGCTTGTCTTATTTCAGTCTTTTGACCGCACCTTCACCATGGCTTAGGAGTTTCTCGTGCCTCATGATGTAGAACTCATCATCTTACTTGCCGTTGGTTTTAGCTTGGCACTGGTATTTGGCTATATCGCTGCGCGCTTACGCCTTCCACCGCTTATGGGCTATCTGATTGCAGGTGTCATCATTAGTCCCAACACACCGGGCATTGTGGCAGATATTCATCTTGCCAACCAATTGGCAGAACTTGGGGTCATGTTCCTCATGTTCGGTGTTGGCATGCATTTCTCGCTAAATGATTTAATGCAGGTACGACGCATTGCTTTGCCTGGTGCAGTATTGCAGATCGCCGTGGCGACCCTGCTCGGTGTAGGCGTGTCGATGATGTGGGGTTGGAGTTTTGGTTCTGCCTTAATTTTTGGCTTGAGTCTGTCTTGTGCCAGTACCGTTGTGCTCTTAAAAGCATTGGGTGATCGTGGCCTGCTCGACTCCGTGAACGGTAAAATTGCCGTAGGCTGGTTGTTAGTTGAAGACTTAGTGATGGTCTTAGCATTGGTGCTTTTGCCTGCCACAGCTGTATTACTGGGTGGACAAGCTATCGACAATGCCAGTGATGAAAATATTTGGCTAACACTCGGACTGACTTTATTAAAAGTTTCAGGCTTTATTGCCTTTATGCTGATTGTTGGCAAACGCCTTGTGCCCTTCATTATGCAAATTGTGGCTCGCTTAGGCTCGCGGGAACTGTTTACCCTGACTGTGGTCGCTGCTGCGGTATCAATTGCCTTTGGTGCTTATAAAATCTTTGGCGTGTCGATGGCACTTGGGGCGTTCTTTGCGGGGATGGTGGTCAAAGAATCTGATTTCAGTCATCGCGCCGAAGAAGAAACTTTACCCTTACGTGAAATTTTCTCCATTCTATTTTTCGTTGCTGTGGGCATGCTGTTTGACCCGCGTATTCTGATAGAAGAACCACTGCACGTTTTAGCGGTCGTCGGCATTATCATGGTGGGTAAAACCATTGCAGCCATGGCATTGGTCTTGTTCTTCCGCTATCCACTCAATACAGCCTTGACCGTAGGCGCGAGCTTGGCACAAATTGGTGAGTTTTCCTTTATTTTGGCAACGCTAGGTGTATCTTTACAACTGCTGTCACTAGAAGGACAAAACCTGATTTTAGCAGGCGCACTCATTTCAATTACCCTCAATTCCTTTGTTTTTTCTGCGATTGAGCCTGTGCAAAACTGGATTCGGGAACGCTCTTATTTGGCGCGTTTGCTTGAACGCAGCAATGACCCTTTAGCCATGCTGCCCGATGAAGTTTCTCAAGATTATTTACGTGATCAGGTGGTGATTGTTGGACATGGTGAAGTCGGACGCCGCATTACTAAAAATTTAATGGCTGAGAATATTAAGGTCGTGATTGCGGAAGAAAACCGTGAAATTGTCGAAGACTTACGCGAAAAAGGCATTGCTGCAGTCAGCGGCATTGCCACAGAAGCGGGTGTACTGATTCAGGCACATATTCAACATGCACGACTACTCGTTCTCTCGCCTATGGACATTCTGGATATTCATAAAATTGTGGATATTGCCAAAACCCTAAACCCTGAAATTCAGGTTTTGGTATGTGCAGAAAGCAAAGCCGAAGCGGAAGTAATTCGTAAAGACAACATTGGTGAAGTGTATTTTGCCAAAGAAGAAATGGCGAAAAATATGAGCAATTATATTTTAAATCAAATTGAAATTGCCCATCATCAGCCACCAACGCATTGAGCATCATTCATCTAAAACCCATAGCCAAAATCACAAAAAGCGCACCGTTTAAGCTGCGCTTTTTTTGTTGACGTATAGATTGGCTTTCATTGTGTTGATGAAAAACTATCTAATAATGTCCATGATTTTAACCAAAGCAGATAGACAATCTATTCATTAAAGATAGCTCATCACCGAAAGACCTTTTCGGATTAACTCATAAATTGCGGCTGTTCATCCACAATTTCGGCATGCCATTCATTGACCTGCTTTTCCAACAAGCCAAATAATGCCGCCTGAATCATGTGCTGTGCCACAACAGCCGTCTGATCGCCCAATATGGCTTTGACTTCGTCATTGAACTGGATTTTGACCAATGGCTCTTTCTCTGAGCCTGCATTACGCAATGCCAACTCGCCACCTTCAAGCTGAACCAGCTCTAAAATTGCTTCCTGATTACCAAATAATTCTTTCAATTGCTCTATAGACATATATCCTCCATGCTCGACATGGCGGCAAAGGCGCTTGCACTTTGCATCGTTCAGAATATTTATATCGGGCTGATCAGATTTTTTTCAAGGGCGTTTGGTCGGCTTAAAATTCCACCATTTCATTACGAAAACCATCAATCAACTGGGTTAAGTCACGATGCCATTCGCGCAAAATTTTCGTATCTGGTAGCCATGCTTGCGGAGATTGCGTGACTTTAATAATCAAATTGGATGACGTTTCCTGTTCAGGTTCTGGTGCACTTGGCTCGGGCGTGTACTGACATAAACGATAAGCGCGCTTTAACTCTGCAATAAAACCCGATTTGCTCAGTTGCTCCAAAATTGCCACTTCAGGGGAAATCTGCCCTTTGGCTGCCATCAATTCTTCAATTGATTTAAGGGTTGGATTACTGTCATTTAAACGATAATACCGCACCAATTCCTGCAAAAAAGCCAGCACCGCGCCATTTAAATGAAACACCGCAGCTTCACGATGTGCCTGCGCTTGCTGAACATGCTCGGTTTGCTCGGCCTGCTGACATGAAAGACGGGCGAAATATAATTTCTGATTGGTACGATCTGCATGAAAACGAGCAACACGGGACATGAGCATTTCCTCAATTTAGCGTTCTAAGAAGCTTAGATTAAACCGATTTTCCTGCAACACCCAATAAAAAATACACTATTTTTACTGCGATAAAATCGCGCACCAATGCAGTGCCAATCTCGTATTTTTACTAAAAATCACGCATAAAAAAGGAGCATTTTTTGCTCCCTTTGAACTATTTTGATGCAGGCTTATCTTCTGCTGCTTTGACACGTATTCCATGACCATGCAGACGCAAAGTATTCAGCGCTTTAATGGCTTTTACTGCCTCACGTGCATGTGGCATTTCTACAAATGCAAAACCTTTAGATTTTCCTGTTGCAGCATCCAACACCAAATTACAAGATTCTACAGTGCCATATTCCTGAAAAAGTTTTAACAATTCTTCTTCAGTAACAGTACGCTCTAAACTACGAACTAAAATTTTCATCTTACAACCTTAAAATAGGCAAAAAACATCAAAAAGCACTCGCCTACTCTACTTTTTGCAGGAAACCATGTGGCATAGTTTAATCGAGATCTATACCAAAATCTAAATTAATCGCTTGGCGTTCCACCAAGGCACTTTTCACAGTTTGCTGACGGGTACGGTGATGAGTTTCCATCGCACACAACTGCCGTGTCAGATCATTCAAAAAATAACTGTCCAGTTTGCGCCCTTGTTCATCTACCGTATCACGCGCCCATAAATTAAAATTTTGCTTGGTTAAAATCAGTTCATTTTGGGCACGGGTCAAAGCCACGTACAGCACTCGACGTTCTTCTTCAATATCATCAAAACTGCCCTGCGCCCGTGCATGCGGGTACTGCCCTGCAGTCACATTCGCCACATAACAGACTTTTTGCTCCGTACCTTTGGCAGAGTGAATGGTGATTAAAGTGACCACATCGGTATCAGACTGGCGTTCAATTTCAGAAATAGACACAGGATCGAGCACATATTCTTCTAAAAACTCACTTAACTGCGCATGCTTACCCGCCAGTTGTTGCACCAACTGAAAATCACCCTGACGACGATTCCAGTCTTTTTTATAGTTATCAGTCAATTGTTCCTGAATCGCTTCAATGCCTAAACCGACGCAAGCCGCAACTTCATGGCGTAAGACATCCATTTGCTTCATGATCAATAAAGTTTTTTCTGGCAAGCGTCCAAATTTTTCCAGCTTTTCAATCACCTTATCCATTGTCGGTTCAAGTAACAATTGCTGCGCCAACTTACTCGCACCGACATCACCCACGCCATTCCATAAAGTGAGAAAACGCATCCATGCAATATCATCTAAAGGATTGGCAATAACGCGCAATAAACTAAGTAAGTCTTTCACATGCGCAGTTTCCAAGAGCTTCATGCCGCCAATAAAACGATACGGCACACTTGCCGCAATACACGCGGCTTCAATATGTCGCGCTGCAAAACTCGAACGCACCAAGACCATGTGATCTGACCACGGCGCGCCTTGCAAGAAATGTCGCTCTTTAATATCAATCGCAATCCATTTGGCTTCATCAAATTCATTCGGGAAAATATGCATTTTGGGTTTGATGCCATCACCACGATGCGCCTGCAACCGTTTGTTATAGCGAATCTCACTTTGATCTAACAACCAATTGGACAGGTCTAAAATTTCCTGCGTAGAACGGTAATTTTGCTCTAATTTGAAAATTTGAGCATTGGGTACGCGCTCTGTGAAATGATGAATATTTTCAAAATCTGCACCACGGAAACCATAAATCGATTGTGCATCATCGCCCACACAAAACAAACTGACCCGATCTTTTAAAGGCTCAAGCAAAGCCCATTGCAAAGGATTGGTGTCCTGCATTTCATCGACCAGAAGATGCTGACAAATTGACGCGACATAATCGACCAGACCTTCCGACTGCGCCAATGCCGATGCCACCACAGCCAAAATATCGTCATAATCGAGAAAGCCACGTGCACGTTTACGGCTTTCGTATTCCTGCATAATTTCAGCAATTTGATCTTTTAATGCCAAATATTCAGGCTGTTGCTTTTCTAAAGCCACACTCAGTTTTTGACGGGTATTCCGCGCAAAAGAATACAAATCACATAATTCTTGAGGCTTAGGCAACTGACTTGGATTTTTCTTATCATCTTTTCCGCGAATGAGGCGAAACATCATCAACTGATCATCACGATCAATAATAGAAAATTGTTCCAAGCCAAAAGCTTTAGGAATACGTCGTAACAAGTACATACAAAAAGTATGAAAGGTCGAAGCACGTAAGCCTTTGGCTTGCTCGCCCAGTGCCAACTCCACCCGTGCGACAATTTCACTCGCCGCACGGCGGGTAAAGGTCAAAATTTGAATTTGATTGGCTGGAATACCTTGATCAATCAAGTACGCTGCACGTGCCACAATGGTTTTGGTTTTGCCACAGCCTGCGCCAGCCAAGACCAGACTATGTTGATATGCTGTCGTGGCTGCTTGTTTTTGCTGGGGATTCAATTCATCAATTAGGCTGGCTAAACTCATAGTGACTCATCGTACTGGGTGGATGAATAGTTTAACAGATCGGTTTAGGAATAAACCCATGAATATAAATGGCTCGGTTCATGCCTAAACACATACTTTTACACAAGCTCTATTGTAGAGATGTGGATAAGTACATGCTTATCCACATTATTTCCAGCCCAATTCTATGGCAGTGATTTCGTTAATACGTGTCTGTTGTAACGATTCAGGCATTTTACTTTTGCTTTGCGAAAGTGGCACATAACCCGCCATCAGTTCAGCCTGTCGTTGTGGATACAATGGTTGCTGATTTGGGTCTGCATAACCAATCGGATAAATCGGCTGACCTGTGCTCAAATCGTATTTATCTGTGGCACCAAAGGTATGCAGTAATTCATGCACCATCACCATCGTATTACGCTGACTGTGCGCAGCAGAAGCAAATAAATTCACCGAGCCAATTTTGCCTTTTTGCAAAGCGGTGGAATGCTTCAAAATTTGAGTTTGACTCGGATCATAATAATTCAGGTACAGCGTCACTGTTGCTGTACCATCACTGCTTTGTCGTTGCTGCCAAGCGTAAAAGCGGAACTTTAAACTCCAAAGTACAGTGCTAAGCAGCGATGCCTGCTCAGGCACTTTCGGTGGCAACTGCTTTAATTCTCGCCCCTGCTTGAAATAGAGCGCAAGCGGTTGCCCACGATACTGCAAAGAAGCTTGTTTTAGATAGTCTTGAGCAGAATTTAAATTATTGATATTTAATGTATTGATATAGTTTTGGGTGTTTGATCGTCCATCGGCATTGATTGGGTGTAACAATACGATGATGGGCTTATTCCAGTCTTGGCTCTGATCACGCCAAGCATTGACTGCAACGACCAGCAAAACCAGCAATAAGCATAAAATTCGGATTTTTTTCCACATGAATTAGGACAACATTAAGACATCAGCTTGCCGACTTTAACACGATTGTGATCACTGGAAAATTCCAACCAACCACTGTGTATTGAAAGTATAGCTGACTGTGTATTTTCAAATCCCTGATTTTGAATATTAAAGTAGGGATCATTTTGTTCGATATGTTGAATAATCTCGGAAATTTTTGCCCAACCTGCCTGATCTGCAAGTTGCTGAATGGTTTTTTGGACAAGTTTGACAAACGTACTAAAACTACGCTTTCTCAAATACATCTGACTGCCCTGTAATTTGGTTTCAAATAAACCCAAGGCTTTAATTAAACCAGAGAGTTTATCGTAACCATAGTTTCGGGTGTCAAAGTCGGGCTTGACCGAGCTGATATACGTACCAATTGCCCCTAAATAAGCCCAACCACTATCATCGGCATTTTCTTTGACCGCTTTATAAATCAGGTTCAAGGTGTATTTATCTATGCTGAGTGCAACATCGGTAACTTTATTATTTTTCCCTTTCTGATCAGATTCTTCTGCTACCGCAGCTTTTTCAGCTTCGGACACCAAGTTTTCTACATAAATAAATTTATCGCAGGCTTTACGAAAAGCTTCAGGCGTATTACTACGCCCAAAACCATAAACGATTAAACCACTTTCACGAATGCGAGAGGCTAAAGGCGTGAAATCACTGTCGCTAGATACAATACAAAAACCATCTAAAGCACCGCTATACAACAAATCCATGGCATCGATAATTAAAATCATATCGGTGGCATCTTTGCTTTTGGTATAAGCAAATTGCTGTACAGGCGTAATGGCGTGCGGTAAAAGTACATCACGCCAATTTTTTAGACTTTCGCTGCTCCAGTCACCATACACGCGCTTTACACTGGCGATGCCATACTTCGCCACTTCTTCCAATACAGACTCAATCGAGTTGACCGATGAGTTATCTGCATCGATTAAAATGGCGAATTTTTTTGGCTTCAACTCCATAATAGATCGTGTTAAGCCTCAACCCATTTACCATCTTGGTAAACCAATGACCATTTGGTTTGTTTGCCTTCAGGCGTTTCCGAACCAATATATTGCGCTTGATTCTTACGGCTGAATTTCACTAATGTTGGATTACCCTCTGGGTCTGCATCAGGTGCTTGCAGAATAAATTGATATTTTGGATCAAGCTGTTCTGCTACCGTACGCAACTCTGCCACTTTCGGGGCACGAGTTTCACGCACTTTCGGGAACTTGCTGGCTGCCAAGAATAAACCTGCCGCACCATCACGCAGTACAAAAAAGTCATCATGTTTGGTCGAGCGTAAATGTTCCATTTTAATTGGATCAACACGCGGTGGCGCAGGCTGACCATTCTTGAGTACTTTACGTGTGTTTTCGCAACTGGTGCAGGCAAAATAAGGGCCAAAACGACCTGTTTTCAGCTGCATTTCACCATCGCACTTGTCACACGGAATGGTTGGACCATCATAGCCTTTAATTTTGAACTCACCTTCTTCTAGCTCGAAACCTGCACAGTCTGGGTTATTCCCGCAAATATGCAGTTTACGACCACCATCAATCACGTAACTGTCCATGGCAGTTTCACAAATTGAGCAGCGCTTTTTCGACATCAAATCTGCAGTTTCAGCGGCATCATCATCCGACAATGCAGCAAGCGACTCAACAGGAGTTAGATTCAAAGTTCCCTTGCAACGTTCTTTTGGTGGCAAGTTATAGCCTGAACATCCCAAGAATACCCCTGTTGTACCTGTACGAATCTGCATTGGACGTGAACATTCTTTACAATGTACCGCATCAACCTCTACTGGTAGATTACGGCGCATGCCTTGTTCGCCCTGTGCATTGGTCAAACGCTGTTTGAAGTCACCGTAAAAACTGTTGAGCAAGTCTTTCCAGTTACGCTCCCCATCTGCAACCTTATCCAGCTGACCTTCCAAGTCTGCTGTAAAGTCGTAGTTCATCAGGTTATTAAAACTTTCATCCAAACGGTCTGTAACAATCTCGCCCATTTTTTCGGCAAATAGACGACGGTTTTCCAGTTTGACATAACCACGGTCTTGAATAGTCGAAATAATCGCAGCATAGGTCGATGGACGTCCAATACCTTTTTTCTCAAGCTCTTTAACCAAAGAGGCTTCAGTAAAGCGTGCAGGTGGTTTAGTAAAGTGTTGCGATGGATCAAGCTTTTCTAATTTAAGAATTTCACCGACTTTAACTGCAGGCAGCAACACATCATCATCCGATTTGTTTTGCCCACGCACTTTGGTAAAACCATCAAAGACCAGCGTACGACCTTTGGCTTTTAACTCAACACCATTGGCATCAACCAAAATGGTCGATGACAAATATTCGGCGGGTGTCATTTGACAGGCCACAAACTGACGCCAAATCAGGTCATATAAGCGCTGTGCATCGCGTTCTACACCTACCAAACTGTCGCCTTTAAGTGCAACATTAGATGGACGAATCGCTTCGTGAGCTTCTTGTGCACCTGCTTTATTGCCATAACGATTTGGTTTAGCAGGCAGATATTTTTGACCAAACTCCGCTTCAATATGCGTACGCACCATATTGACCGCGTCATCACTCAGGAAGGTCGAGTCTGTACGCATATAGGTGATAAAACCTGCCTCATACAAACGCTGTGCTAGCATCATGGTTTTCTTGACTGAAAAACCAAGACGGGTACTCGCAGCCTGTTGCAGCGTTGACGTGATATACGGCGCACTTGGGTTGACTTTGGTCGGCTTATCTTCACGTGCAGATACGGTGTATTGCGCATCTTTAATCAAGTTCAGTAAAGCATCGGTTTCAGCTTTGTTGCGTAACTTGAGGGTTTTACCCGCTTGCTTAACCGCTTCTAGACGAATGTCATCTTTTTCAGATTTAGTATCTGCAAAGACTTGCCAATATTCTTCGGGTACAAAGGCGCGAATTTCACGCTCGCGCTCCACAACCAGCTTCACCGCAACTGACTGCACTCGTCCTGCCGATAAACCACGGGCAATTTTTTCCCAGAGCAGTGGCGAAATCATAAAACCCACCACGCGATCTAAGAAACGACGTGCCTGTTGGGCATTGACTTTGTTGGTATCTAAACGCGCAGGATGCTTAAAGGCTTCTTGAATCGCATTTTTGGTAATTTCGTTAAACACGACACGTTGATAACGTGAGTCATCTCCACCAATGACTTCTTTTAAGTGCCACGCAATCGCTTCCCCTTCACGGTCCAAGTCCGTTGCGAGATAGACTTCATCGACCTGCGATGCCAGTTTTTTTAATTCAGCGACTACATTTTCTTTGCCTGGCAGCACTTCATAGTGTGCTTTCCAGTCATGTTCAGGATCAACCCCCATACGGTTGACTAATGCTTGTTGAGCTTTTTCAGCTTTCTGAGCCTCGGTCAGTTTGGTTCGGGTGGTGGTTTTCTTTTCTGTGGTTTTTGCGCCACCACTGGTTGGCAAATCACGCACGTGACCGACCGAAGACTTCACAATGTAGTCCGAACCAAGATATTTATTGATTGTTTTCGCTTTTGCAGGCGACTCCACAATCACTAAAGCACGTTTGTGACCAGCTTCAGATTTGGCTGCAGTGCTTTTGGATGTGGACCGAGGAGCGTTCGCCATAAGTAACCGTATTTCCTATTTAATGGTTTAAAAATTAACGTTCAGCCAAGCTATGTAAAAAGGCTTTCATCTCATCTAATTGAGTTGCGCGAAGATCGGCTTCTTCATCCCAATAGATTCCTACACAGTTTGCCTGCATATCAATAGCATAAATGCCCTTTAATGCAATGGGTAAGCCTTGGAATTTCTCATCGCCATGCAACAGCTCTAGCTTTTGATCTGTCACTAAAGCACGCATTAACGGTAAACGTGCATCGGCAATGAGTACGCTGTAATACGCCACCATACTGGCACGTGATTCCGTAGCTTTGGGGATTTTTGTCCAATCAGGTGCAACCACCAAACGAGGGTGTAGTCCCATTTTTCGGGCTTTTTCACGCATCAATCCTAAAGCTTTTTCTCTTGGGCTGACACGCAGACCAAAAATAGAGCCCATCACAAATATAATGATGGCAACGGCAACCCAAATTCCAGTATTTTCCATAGTACAACCTTTCTATTCTTATATTAGAGTTGCATAAGCACAATATAAAACGCAAGTACCACCGACTAAAATCAACTGGCTTTATCAGAAGCTTATACTGTTTATGACAAAACTTCCGTATTAGGTTGTTCCATCAAACTTGTCTGAATTATTGTTGTATTCAAACAAGTTTTGTCTAGACTTGCCCAAGCCTCAATCAAGGAATCGTTATATATTAGTTTAGTACTTTCTTGCTTAACAATATTTTGCTTTATTAAAATATTGATAAAGTCTTGAGCCAATTGCTGAGCGTTTAACTTTAATACAGATTGAATCGAATTCAGTAAACTATTTAATTTTGCAGGTTTATTATTGCTAATTTTACTTAGATAATCACAATACTGTTTCACTCTTTGCAAGTGCGGCTTAATCTGAATTTCATCAACTGACGGTAAAGCTTTACTCAAAGCCTGTACCTCACCTTTTTCTCTAAATTTAAGAGCATCTTTCATCCGAGATAGCTCATAACTTACAGTCTGATCTTTAATTTGGATCAATTGATAATCTTTTAACTGCTCAATAATCTTTCTGGTATTGCTTGTATATCCTTTTAACCAAGACTTTAGAGCATTGTTTAATGAATTAAATTGTTTGGGTTGATTTTTTAAAAGTAATTGGATTGCAAACAGTAAAGGTTTCAGTTCATCAGAACTTAAATCAGTTTCTTGATTTATTAATTTGAACTCTTTGCTAGGTGAAGATAAGAGATCCCTTTTTAACTGTTGAGACTTAAAACCCATTACTGTCAATAAATCAACAATATATTCAATTTTCTTGTCATTAGACATTACATCAAATTCAACATTTGATTTATCCATTTGAATAGATAACTGACCAGCTAAGAAAGCTAATCCAAAATCTGCAGCATCTGGGCCAATCTTAGGCATTTTAATAAGAACAAGCTTTTTCTTGCTCACAAAATCAGAAAGCATCTGCAAACCATCTAAGCTTAAATTTATAGGTGATTTTGCATATACCAAATACACGAATTGATATTCAGATAAATATTTTAGAAGTTCTTTTTCTGATTTATGTAAATTTTCAATATCCAACAACAAGACTTTTTTCATACACTCTCACAATCTTTTAACTCAAGAACATCTCATGACTATATAGCACTTCATGTCCATTCCAATAAATATAGCCTTTTTCAATCAGTTCTTTGAGCAATAAACGAATATCAGACTTTGGAAATAACCGCTCTAGTAAATCACGCAACTCATAAATATCTTTCGGTTTTTCACCCTTTAGCTCACGTAACTTTTTGGCAACTTCCCATTGCACAGGGTCAATTTGGCTAAAGTTTTTAAATAAACTGTGCTGAGGATGTGGCTCTACGGCTTCAGTTTGCGCCACGATTGTAGAAGTGACTGTCGCCTCTTGCGTAGATTCTTCCACGACATCTAGGTCAAGTTGAGCCCATTGTTTCAGAACTTTTTTACGAAAGCTAATTTGTTCATCCACCCGCTTTACAATTTTCAGGCTCATCAACATACCAACCACATGCTGCACTTTGTCGGCCTCAAGTTGCAAAATATTGGCAATTGAGTGTTTTAAAGCTTCTAAGTTGGTTGGCTTGCCTGACATTTTTGCCAGCGCATCACAGTACTTTTTTACCAACAGCAATTCAGGTTTGCTGCGAATTGCCATTGGGCTTGGTAAACGATTTTTGCTTTTCCCAGACTGCATTTCAGGCTGAATATGAATCAGGTGACAGGCAATTTCAGATGCTTGCAACATTTCCATTAAAATCTGAATACTGTCAGCCGCAGAAATCACTTCAACTTGTGTTTCTGGCTCTAGCAGTGCCATCAGTTGCCCAACTACCACTGCATATTCAAACTCTTTAAACTCTGCGCGCGGGCTGTCTAAAATCATAAGTTGACCCGTACTGATCCAGCCAGCGAGTTCAGTTAAATCCTGCAAGTTATATTCAAATTTTCCTGCACAATTAAACAGATACACACTCGGATGATGCTCAATAATTTCTCGCAACAAAGTCGCGGTAGGCAGGTTGTTTTCAAGGTCAAGTAATACAACTTTAGAGGACATAAACTTTAGCGGACACAATAGGGTTTAAAAGATTCAGGCACAGCAGCCGAGCATTACAGCGGGAAGTACAGCAAAGGTCAAATTAAAATCAGCACGGAAACCAATACCGTTGATTAAGTACGATTGATTAATAGTGTGGTGGGCGATTGGTCATCGGGTCAAATGGTGCAATCCCATCCGACAAATCTGCCGACTCTACCCGCTGATATAACAACTGCATTTGTTTCTTTAAATCAGCAATTTCCAGACTTTGATGAACCACTTGTTCATTCAATTGCTCAACTAAATCGTCCAAAAATGCAATTCGCACTTGCAAATCTTCAATGGGTGCGGAAAATGACGCCTGATCATCTATACTTTGTTTAGTCATTTCAAATCCTCATTTGAGATTTTTTAGGAAACACTATGGCCTATATTACTTTAAGGGATGTCCAACTTGCATTTGGTGGACCTGCCTTGCTCGACGGCGCGAATTTTAACCTAGAACGTGGCGAACGAGTGTGTTTGATTGGCCGTAATGGAGAAGGTAAGTCTACTCTACTTAAACTGATTGAAGGAAGTTTACTGCCCGATGCAGGTGAAGTGTCCATTCAAAATGGCATCACCATTGCCATGTTGGCGCAAGATGTACCCATGGATTCAGGCAAAGTCGCCGATATTGTGGCCGATGGTGCAGGTGAAGCTGCTGCAGTATTAAAAGCCTATCACGAAGCCAGTGATGCCTGTGTATTGGGCGATATGGATGCCTGTGACCGTATGGGGAACTTGCAACACAAGCTAGATCAGCTTGATGGCTGGGCGCTAGAAAATAAGGTCAATGCCATTTTAAGTAAAATGGGACTTGATCCAAATGCCGACTTGGCCGATTTATCGGGTGGACGTAAACGTCGTGTGTTGTTGGCACGTGCCCTACTCACCCAACCTGACGTATTGTTGCTAGATGAGCCGACCAACCACTTAGATGTGGAAAGTATTGAATGGCTAGAAAAATTCCTACTCGATCAAAATAATTTAACTCTACTGTTTATTTCGCATGACCGTGCTTTTGTCGATAGTATCGCCACCCGCATTGTCGAGTTAGATCGTGGTGTATTACGCAGCTACGAAGGTAACTATTCACGTTATTTAGATTTAAAGGCGCAGCAACTAGAAGCCGAAGAAAAACAAAATGCGCTGTTTGATAAAAAACTGGCCGAAGAAGAAGCATGGATTCGTCAAGGCATTAAAGCACGTCGTACCCGCAACGAAGGACGTGTGCGTGCCTTAAAAGCCTTACGTGAAGAATCAAAAGCACGTCGCTTCCAACAAGGCAAAGTCAATATGGCAGCGCAGGAAGCCAATCGCTCAGGCAAACTGGTCTTTGATATTGAACATTTACAAGTGGCCTTTGGCAATCAAGCTCCGATTATCAAAGACTTTTCAACACTGGTATTACGTGGCGATCGTATTGGTTTAGTTGGCGATAACGGTGTCGGTAAAACCACCCTGATTAAAGCCATTTTAGGTGAAATTGAGCATGGTGGCTCTGTCAAAACAGGCACACAACTGGAAATTGCCTATTTCGACCAATTACGCAATGTCTTGGATTTGGAAAAGTCGGTCAAAGATAACGTGTCTGAAGGTTCAGACTTTGTTGATGTGAACGGACAACGTCGTCATATCTATAGTTATTTACAAGACTTTTTATTCTCACCAGAACGTGCACGCACGCCGGTTAAAGCTTTGTCTGGCGGTGAACGCAACCGTATTTTACTGGCAAAATTACTACTCAAACCATCTAACCTAATTGTGATGGATGAGCCGACCAACGACTTAGATATGGTCACTTTAGAGTTGCTTGAGGAAATGCTCAGCGACTATAAGGGTACTTTATTGCTGATTTCACACGACCGTGCTTTTATGGACAACGTGGTGACCTCGACTTGGGTATTTGATGGCAAAGGCAATATTGATGAATATATTGGCGGCTATCAGGACTACTTGCAGCAACGCCCAGACCAAACTGTAGTTGATCAAAAAAGTGATGTTAAAAAAGCCGTTGCCAAAGCCGAAGCAGCTGCAGCAGCGCCAACGGCCAAAAAAGTAAAATTGAGCTATAAAGATCAACGTGCTTTAGAGCAGTTGCCAGGTGAAATTGAAGCACTGGAACAGGAACAAACCGAATTGGCTGAAAAACTGGCGGATGGTTCTTGGTTTGTAACAGATGCCAATGCAGCCACCAAAGCCTCACAGCGTTTGGCTGAAATTGATGAAGAACTGCTGAAAAAACTAGAGCGTTGGGACGAACTGGAAAACTTAGCGAATGGTAACTAAGCATATTGGCTTAAGTGATTATTCCTAACTTTTTAAGCACAGGACTTGTCCCCAATACCAAAGCTTTGCAAAACCATTTTAAGCATCTTTCCCATTGGACGTATGCTTTTAAATTTTAAAATCGGTTCGTGCTAAACTGCAACGATACAACACTTTACACGGTCATTATGAGTCAACACACTGAATATCCACCAGGCGAATTTCAATGGTCTTTCCTGTTGCCAAAATATTGGGGCATCTGGATTGGCATTGTCTACCTGATGATTTTAGCCATTTTGCCGTGGGCGATTCAGTATCGTTTGGCGCAGCTTTTAGGCAATCTTGCCTTTAACAGCATGAAGTCACGTCGCGTAACTACGTTACGCAATTTGGAAGTGTGTTTTCCTGAATGGAGCGAGGCTGAAGTACATGAAAATGCTCGCCAAGTCTTTGTTGATCAAATGCTGGGCGTATTTGAAACCTTAAATGCATGGTACTGTCCACAGTGGTTTAAAGGACGCACTCAGGTTGAAGGTTTGGAACATATTCAGCAAGCCCAAGCAGATGGTCGCGGGGTTTTATTGTTAGGCACACATTCTACTCTGCTAGATGCAGGTGGCTATGTCTGTGCACAATATTTTGACCCCGATGTGGTCTATCGTCCACAAAACAATCCCTTACTGGACATGCTGATTTACCGTTGTCGCGCCACCATTTACGGTCATCAAATTGACCACGATGACATGCGTGGTTTAATCCGCCACTTAAAAAATGGTCGTGCCATTTGGTATAGCCCAGATCAGGACTTTGGTTTAAAACAAGGTGTTATGGCGCCATTTTTTGGCGTGCCTGCTGCGACAGTTACAGCGCATCGTCGTTTACTTAAAATGACCAAAGCCGCAGCAATTCCGTTATATTTTTACCGTACAGGTGAGCTTTCCAACCCTCAATATAAAGTCTTGATTGAACCTGAACTGCTGGATTTCCCAAGCGCAGATGAAGTTGCAGATGCAACGCGCACCAATTTCATTATTGAGCAGCAATTACGGATCGCTCCTACCCAATATATGTGGTTTCATCGTCGGTTTAAGAGCCGCCCCGAAGGTTATGACAGTATTTACTAATCTGTACGGCAGAAGGAAAGATTCATGAAAGTCATGCAGTTATTACCCGAATTAAACAGTGGCGGTGTAGAACGCGGTACGCTCGAAATCGCCCGAGCCTTGGTCGCTCAAGGACATACGTCATTGGTGGTGTCGAATGGCGGACGGATGGTTAACCAACTCTAAGCTGAAGGTTCCACTCATTTAAAGTTAGCCATCCACAAAAAATCATTATCAAGCTTGTGGCAAATCCGTCCTTTACGCCAACTGATTATGCAACATCAACCTGATATTGTGCATGTACGTTCCCGCGTACCTGCATGGCTAACTCATTTTTCCCTAAAAGGTATTCCAGCCGAAAAACGTCCACACTTAATTTCAACTGTACATGGTTTTTATTCAGTTAACCGTTACAGCCAAATTATGACCCAAGCGGAAAAAGTGATCGCAGTTTCTGACAGTGTAGTCAAATACATTCGTGATCATTATCAAAACTGTCCACCTGAAGATATTGTCCGTATTTATCGTGGAATTGACCCTGCTGCATTTCCGCACGGGTATCAACCTTCGGCACAATGGATGCAACAAACCTATCAAGATTTCCCAGAACTTGAACATAAGTTTTTAATTTGTTTGCCGGGACGTATCACCCGCTTAAAAGGTCATGAAACATTGATTGATCTAATTGCGAAATTAAAAACCCAGTATCCACAGATTCATGCTGTTGTTGTAGGCGGTGCAGATGTTAAAAAAGCAGCTTATTTACAGGAACTGGAACGCAATATTCGGGATAAACATCTGACCGAAGCGATAACCTTTGTTGGACACCGTTCTGACATTCGCGAGTGGCTTGCGTTTAGCGATATTGTACTTTCACTTTCCAATCAGGCGGAAACCTTTGGACGCACTGCACTTGAGGCTTTATCTGTAGGAACACCTGTGATTGGCTGGAACCGTGGTGGTGTGGCTGAAATTTTGTCACAACTGTATCCGCAAGGGCTCATCGCAGCAGATGACCAAGTGGCTTTATTCAATGCAGTGCAATTGCATCTGGAAATACCGCAAAGTGTCACCCCTGTTGAATTGTTCAGCTTGGCAGATATGTGTCATCAAACCTTAGATTTATATCAGCAAGTTTTGCAGTCAAAACACACCTAAAGCCTTAAAACTGAATCGAGCTGATTGAAATTTAATTTGTTTAAAAACAATGAGAATGAAAAAATAAGCCCTAAAAAATCATCGCCCGAGTTCTACATCCTGTAAAACTCGGGCTCATGAGGTTGTGCTTTCAAAACTTATTGTTATTTTATTGTATGGCGTTCCTTACCTACATCATATCCTTGATGTTTATCCCTCAGCGTCGTCTTCCTTAATGGGATATTCCGTTCCCGAGTCCTTGTGCTGATGAATTAATCTTAACCAGATCAGTCAGAATAAACCATGCGTCATGTGCCTAAATCCGTGTAAGCCATTTCGTACACTTTTCGTTTAATTTCTAAACCGATTTATCCTGTGCTTTATACGGTTGTGCAATTTCATCGGTCACCAGTTTTTCTTCTTGCTCTGCTTTTTCAATCCCATCCTGAATCGCCTGTTGTGCTTCCTGCTCATCGGCATCGGTTTGCGGCAGTTCTTCCTGAATTCGATCAAACACCCGCCCAGTTTGCAATACCACATACACAGGAAAATGATCTGAACCAATATGTGCTAAACGCTGCATATCTACCAATGCAAAATCAGTACTATGAAAAACGTGGTCTAATGACCAACGCAATAAAGGATAATCGGCATGAAAGGTATTGATATAGTGCCGTCCAACGCGCGGGTCGAGCAAGCCACTGATCCGCTGAAACAAGCGCGTAGTCCGCGACCACGCCACATCGTTTAAATCCCCCATCACAATACAACTTTCATCTAAATCTTTGATTTGATCGCCTACAATCAACAATTCGGCATCTCTTAAAACTGAATCTTTGGCTTCGGTAGGACTTGGTGGTTTAGGATGCAAACAATACAACTGTACAGGCTGCCCCGAAGGCAAAATCACACTGGTATGAATAGATGGAATTTCATCGCTGAGAATAAATTTGATCTCACTGTTTTGTAACGGCAAACGGCTATACAAATGCATGCCATATAAATTATCTAAAGGCACAGCGACCCGATAAGGATAGTCGACTTCAATCACAGACAAGGCTTGTTGCCAAGCCAAATCAGATTCTAGGGTCAACACCAAATCTGGTTTTAAGGCTTGAATATGTTCAATTAAAAGATGATATTTTTGATTTGGTGTCAGAACATTGGACACGATTAATGAAATTTGTTTTTCAGGATTTAGCTGTTCTGGACGAACTTGTTTGACCTGTTTTTTCCACAGCAAGGTGTAGGGCAAGACCATTTTGAGCTGATAAGCCAAAGCTGCAATCAGCCCAATTAAAATCACTTGGCTAGACACATCCCACGTCTGCTCCCAAATCAGTAGCAAAACAAAGGCAATGATGCCCAAAACCAAGATCTGTAAACGTGGAAAATCTGCGCCCCGAATCCACCATTCATCACGCGGAATCAGTGACCAAAAACTTAACCAAATGACTAATATTGCAAGCCCTTCTACCCAAATCATCTTGCTTTACTCTTTTGTATTTTTTGTCGTTTTTACATGAAAACCAAAGTTATCAATTTTGTATGTAACACAAACAAGAGATTTCACTCAATAATACTCATGTTTTGTTCATGTAATGCTTGCAGTTGCGTCCCCTTTTGATAGACTTATATTCCTTTATTGTTTTTTAACGCACCGAGGCAAAGTGACATGAAAGTAGGTCTGGTCGGTTGGCGCGGGATGGTGGGTTCCGTCCTTATGCAACGTATGGTTGAAGAAAATGATTTTGCTCATTTTGAGCCATTCTATTTCTCTACCAGTAATGCTGGCGGTGAAGCACCAGCGTTTGGTGGTAAGACTGCCCCAGCACTTATGGATGCAACAGATATTGAAAGTCTGAAGCAAATGGATGTCATTATTACCTGTCAAGGTGGTGATTACACTTCTGCCGTTTTCCCGAAGCTTAAAGCTGAAGGATGGAATGGTTACTGGATTGATGCTGCATCTACCCTACGTATGGATGATGAAGCGATTATCGTACTTGATCCAGTCAACATGAATGTCATTAAAGATGGCTTGGTGAATGGCACCAAAACATTTGTGGGCGGTAACTGTACTGTTTCACTCATGTTGATGGGCTTGGGTTCATTATTCCAAAACAATTTGGTGGAATGGGCAACTTCAATGACCTATCAAGCAGCTTCTGGTGCAGGTGCGCAAAACATGCGTGAGCTGATCACAGGCATGGGCTACTTGTATAACAACACCAAAGACTTGTTGGATGACCCACGTTCACCAATTTTAGACATCGACTCTAAAATTGCCGAATTACAACGTGGCGAAGGTTTCCCATCGGCAAACTTTGGTGTGCCTTTAGCGGGTTCTCTCATTCCATATATCGACAAACAGCTTGAAAGCGGTCAGTCAAAAGAAGAATGGAAAGGTCAGGTTGAAACCAACAAGATTTTAGGCAATCAGCAGATCGTTCCAATTGATGGTCACTGTGTGCGTATTGGCGCAATGCGTTGTCACTCTCAGGCAATCACATTGAAGCTGAAAAAAGACGTTCCACTGAACGAAATTGAAGATATGATTCGTCAATCAAGCCAATGGGCAAAAGTGGTACCAAATACACGCGAAGCATCAATGACCGATCTTACCCCAGTTGCAGTTACAGGGACTTTAACAGTACCTGTTGGTCGTTTACGCAAAATGAACATGGGTAAAGAATACCTTGGTGCATTCACTGTAGGTGACCAATTACTTTGGGGCGCAGCAGAGCCATTACGTCGTATGTTACGCATCTTAATTGATTACAAAAATGCTTAAGCTTCGTCTTGAGCACTGAATCATTTTTGATTCTGTGATCAATCTCAACAAGCCAGTCAAATTTGACTGGCTTTTTTATGTAATCAACGTGTTAATATTTTACAATCGACCTACAACTCGCTACTCTATCCTTTTCGCCTTGCGATAAATGACCGAGCTAACAATTAAGATGACTGTATATAACAAATTAAAGATCGCCATTTTATCTATTTTGGCTTCACAGCAAATGTATGCAATGAATGTTGACCCGATTCAAATTCAGTCAACAACTGGGGAATTGCTCTATGCCGAAATCAACTTTCGTCAATCGAATGTGAATGAAGCGATTGATGTTAGTTTAGCTACGGCCGAAGATCTGATGTCGATTGGTGCGAGCCACCGTCCGCCTGGTCATCTTAACTTTTTTACACGTCGTAACAGCAACGGTACAGGGGTCATCACCATTACCTCATCTCGACCTCTAACCGAGTCTGAGTTGAATATTGTGGTCAAAATTAAAGAAGGTAATGCAACTCGCCTGCAACATATTCGTACACCATTAAAACGCAGTGCACCTGCGCCATTGGCCGCTATGCAACGCAGTAATGAACAAGCTTTAACGCCTGTCATGATTGTCAATGAGCAAGATATTGCTTTAAATTTACCTGTAAGTACGGCCTATCAGGTTGAAACACCCAAAGCAATTGAACAACAGGCTTTTGAAGCACCGCTAACCATTAAACGCAATACACCGCCTGCGTTAAACCATCAAGCAGTAACAGTGATTCAAACTGCGCCAAGCCGTAGCGCAGCGAGTGAAAATACGACTGTTGCTGCTCCAAAAGCAGCGCCAGCAAAAACAAATAACAACCCAACACCGACAGCATCTACAGCGACTACGTCAGTCACTGCACAACAATCGGCTGATCCATTGGTACAAAAATTTGCTGAACAGCAACGCACGAAGCAACTGGCACAAACTCAGCCTGCTGCTGCCGTGAAAAAGCCTGCACAAACAGCGGCTGCACAGGCTAAACCAAGCCCTGCCACAGCCATGCCTGCAGTCAATACCCAACACGTGGTGCAATCGAATGAATCATTATGGGCAATTGCCTCACGCATTGCGGGTGAAAATAACCGCCCTGTTGCTGAAGTGATGCAGCAAATTAAAGCCAATAATGAGCATGCTTTTATTCAAGGCGATGCCAATCGTTTGCGTCGTGGTGCGACCTTAAATTTACATGCACAAGCTAACTCTAAAACAGAGAAAAAAGCCGCAATTCCAAAACCAGAAACGGCCAGTACACCACAATCAGGCAAAGCCAAATATCGTTTAAATCAAGCAGAAATGAGCCTCGTGGCAGAGAATCAACAGGACTCCACCCACGGTTCTGCCAAGAAGAACACACAATCCACACAAACTTCGGGTGACTTGTCATTAAAAGTTATGACATCCCGTGAGAAAACCGTTAAATTACAGAGAAACGTAACAGAATTAGAATTGGCATTACGTCAGAAGGATCACAGAATTCAATTACTCAACGCGCGCCTTGCTGAACTGCAACAACAATTGCAAAAACAACAAGCCGCAAATAAGCCAAAACACTAAATGTTACACACAATGATTTTTTGGGATAAGGTCAAACAGGGACCACATCCTCAAGGGGTATAAACATGCTGATTTATGTGATTCCGTTTATTTTATTACTGGTGATCGCAATTTTCTTGAAAAAGCGTGAAGCAAGTAAAGAAGCCGAACCAAGCAACAAGAAAACAGCAGCGCCAGCCAAAACCAGTGCCAAGAAAACCACAACTACCAAAAAAGTTGCCCAGAAATCGGTGGTGGTTGAAGAGGTTGTTCCAACACCACAACACTCTACCCCTGTTCCTGTAAAAATCCAAACCAACATTGAAAACCTGATCAAAGAACGTAATTTCTTTGCTGCAGAAGCACAAATTAACCAAGCATTAAAACGTGATAACTCATTGCATGGTTTGTATTTGTTATTGCTTGATATTCATTTACAACAAAAAGATGAATTTGCAATTGATCAATTGCTGAATCATTTACGTTCTTTAGAGCTTGACGATATTCTGTCACAAGCTGAAGCGAAAAAAGCCAGTCATGCACATGAAGATATTGCTGAAAAATCAGCAAATGAAGCGCTGACAGCAGCTCCAAGCAGCTTAGATTTTACTGCACCTGTGAGTACGCCAAATCAAACGGCTTCTTTTGACCAGTTACAGCACGAACTGACCTCAAATAAAACTGCAGAACCTGAAGCAGCTTTAGAATTTGACACCTCATCGTTAAATTTCAGCCCTGCAGCTACACCTGTTGTAGAAAAAGCAGCCGAACCTGAAGTCAAAGCAGAACCTGCTGCACTGGATTTTAATTTCTCACTCGATTCCACAGCAGCAGAAGCAAAAACTGAAGCGCCTGCAATTACAGCTGAACCAAGTGTAAGCCCTGCAGAGGAAGTTAAACCGCTCGACTTCACGTTTGATTTAACACCAAGTCCAGCTGAAACAACAGCCCCAGAATCAACAGTCAATGAAGCTTCTTCAGTCAAAGCCCCAAGTCTAGACTTCAATTTTTCTACACCAGAAAGCGCATCTGCGGTTGAAGCAAAAGCTGAACCTGCAACGCCTGATTTTAATTTCACATTTGACAGTGCGCCTGCTGAGGAAACCAACCTTCAGCCTGCAATTGAACCTGAAGTCATTGCTGCACCAAGTATTGCACTTGAACCTGCTGCAACCGTTGTCAGCACAGATGTTGATCTAAATGATCCATTGGTGAAATCATTCCCAGACTTATCTCAAGTAGATGAAATTCAGTTGAATTTAGACTTGGCGAACCAATATGTGGAATTGGGCGCTTATGATGCTGCGAAAGCTTTACTTAGCGAACAAGGCGCAAATTATTCTGCTGAACAACGCCAACGTGCCGATCAGTTACTGAATCAAATCGCTTCTTAATTCAAATCAGATTAAGATAAAGCAGTCATTCTTGGCTGCTTTTTTTATGATGAAAAAAATTGCGTTAATCTATATGGGCGGCACTTTTGGCTGTGTCGGTGAACCACTAAGCCCAATGCCTGCGGAGCAATTTCTGCCACGCTTGGCACAGGTCTTACCCCTAAATTTAGAGATTGAATGCTTTGTTGCCCCTGTCATTAAAGACAGTAGTGCCTGCACAGCCGCAGACTGGTTACAGCTCATTCAATATATTCAAAAATTACAACACGATGATTTTCAACATTTCGTTATTTTACATGGCACCGACACCCTCAGCTATGCCAGCGCAGTCTTGGCACGTTTTTTAGCGCAAAGTACCCATGTCATTCTCACGGGTAGCCAATATCCCTTACTCAATGCACAAGGCACAGATACCCGTGAATTTAGTGATGCCTTGGACAACCTAAATTTTGCTTTACAACAGATTCATCAAGTGACTCAGGGAGTATATCTGGCCTTCCATCAGCAACTGATTCATGCCGCAACGGCACTGAAACAACACACCACCGAGTTAAATGCATTTACAGGTCAGTCTGCTTTGGTTTACACGGAGAACAAATCGCAGAATGAGCCAGCATTCAACATTAGCACTCAACATATTGAAAAAGCCCAGCACTTTAACTGCCTGAACTGGATGTTACAGCCAATTGCCATTTCCGCTTTGGTCGATAATTTAAAAGCCTTACAGCAACAGCCACCACACTGCCTCATTTTACAGAGTTATGGTACAGGCAATATGGCCGTCAATGCCGAAGTGATTGAGTTAATTCAGGCCTTACAAGCTCAACAATGTGCCGTGATTCTCACCACCCAAGTCACTTTTGGTGGCATGCAACAACGCTATGCGATCAGCCAGTGGTTACAGGACAGTAAAATTTTAATCAGTGATTGCCAAAGTCACGCAGATCTTTATGCCAAAGCCTTAAAAATGTATTTACAATACGACAGCCTTGCACAGTGGTATGCGCATTGGCAGTCTTCAGTGTGATTTGAGGTGATTATGCAGCGTTTTGCAATCGGAATTGAGTTTTGTGGCATTCGGTATCGGGGTTGGCAAACCCAGCAAGCAGGCGTACCTAGTGTGCAGGAAACCATTGAAAAAGTTCTGAGCAAAATTGCCGATGAACCCATTATTTTACATGGTGCAGGACGTACCGATGCAGGCGTGCATGCAACCAATATGGTGGCACATTTTGATACGCATGCCATTCGCCCTGAACGCGGTTGGTTGATGGGTGCCAACAGCCAACTACCCAAAGACATTGCAATTCAATGGATTAAAACGATGGATATGGACTTCCATGCTCGTTTTAAGGCTCAGGCACGGCGTTATCGCTATGTCGTGTATAACAATCCACAACGCCCTGCCTTGCTGCACAAACAAGTCACTCACGCTTATTATCCCTTAGATGTCGATAAAATGATTGCGGCTGCGCAGAAATTTGAAGGGACACATAATTTTGAAAGCTTTCGTGCCGCAGCGTGTCAGTCCAATCAGCCTGTCCGTCATGTCAGCCATTGCCGCTTAATTCGTCACGGCAATTATTTAGTGTTAGATATTCAAGCCGATGGTTTTTTGCATCACATGGTTCGCAATATCATGGGTTGTCTATTGGAGATCGGGCAAGGTTTGTATGACATTGCACATATTGACCAAATTTTTGCAGCTCAAGACCGTAAAGCAGCAGGAATTACTGCCCCGCCAGATGGCTTGTATTTTATTCAGGCACATTATCCTGAACAGTATGATTTACCGAAAGTTCCTTTAGGGCCACATTGGTTAAACATGCCGGAATAATTTAATCCCTCCCGACCTCCCTTTTCCAAAGAGAGGAGCTCCATTTCGAGGCGTTAAAAACGAAAGTCCCCCCCTTTGAAAAAGGGGGATTTAGGGAGGATTCTGTTTAGGAAAGGTTTTAAATTTTCAAACTTAACGCTGTTTACGTTTTCTATATTCCACTGGAGTTTCATTGGTCCAGCGTTTAAAAGCACGATAAAAAGTACTTGGCTCTGAAAAACCCGTTAAGTACACAATCCGCTCCACGCTTTCATTGGTATTCGATAATAATCGTTTAGCCAAACGACATCGATAATCGGACAGAATTTGCTGAAAACTGGTATTGGCTTCACTCAATTGGGTACGCAAACGACGTGGCGTGATATTCAATTGTGCCGCCACTGTTTCTAGTGTCGTTTCTCCACTTTCTAAGGTCGAACCAATGGCACGGCGCACTTCACCAACCAAATCATAACGCGCCAGTTCCTGCAGTTTTTCCAATGCCAACTGTTCGTGTAATTGCAATAACTCAGGTTCTGCCTGCCACAGTGGATAATCCAAAATACTCGGATCAAAATACAAACGCGTTTCTTTCTGCCCCAAACTCACAGGACATTCAAAGACACGGAAATATTCATCATCTGCAGCACCATCACTAAAGTTAAAGTCAATATAAATAGGCTGAAAACGACCTTCGGTAATGAATTTAAAGAAGCGTAAAACACCCGACATGGCGCATTCAGAAAAATGACGATTGACGATATTTTCTGACCACGGCTGCACGCCATTGGTTAAATAGCAGCGTCCATCTTCCACCACCAATTTGGCATCAAAAGCATCACTAATCAGGCGTTGATAAGCCAAAGCACGTTTTAGGCCTTCACCAAAGTTTTCTGAAGAAATAAACAAATGTTCAATCACCTGCCCGCGATAAAGTGGCAAATGTTCCCCCAGATGTAAACCAATATCAGGGTCTTTACTGACTTCCTCAGCCGCAACCCAAAACGCATATTGTGCATTTAAAGGCGTACGTTCATTGGCTTCGACCTGATTTAAGGCCACACCTGCTTTTGTTAAAATATCTTCGGTTGGCAACCCCGCACGACGAATCGCTTGGTAGCCTAAACGCAATACAACCGATGCATCAGTTAGCTGACCCACGCAAAAACCTTCCTTGTATGTACTTCATTTATACTTAAAAAGATTGAAATTAGATTAACTGCGATTGACCGAACTGACAACCTACCCAAGCCCATTTTTACAGAAAAAGTATAAACCGATGATTCGCTTATTTTACTAACAGATGCGCTGTGTATAGGGTAAAGCATCTTGTTTTTTTCAGAAAAATTGCCTATAATTTGCGCCTTTCCAATTTGATACTCAGGTAGGCTATGGCCAATAAAGAGGAACTCATCGAGTTCGAAGGCGTTGTCACCGAAACGCTTCCTAATACTATGTTTCGTGTACGTTTAGAAAACGGTCATGAAGTGATTGCTCACATTTCTGGTAAAATGCGTAAACACTATATTCGTATTTTAACAGGCGACAGTGTGAAAGTTGAAATGACACCTTACGACTTAACCAAGGGTCGCATCACTTATCGCGCACGCTAAGTTTTAGAGTAAGCTAAAGCCACTTTCGGAGTGGCTTTTTTACGTTCACTTAAAAAAATTCTGTTTAGCCTTTAATTCGTCCCCGCCGCTTATCGAATCACCACATTCTTTTCTTGCATTGCCTTCTACAATAAAGTTTTGAGCAAGGGAGAAAAAGCATGTTATTTCGATCCTGCGTTGCTTGTATAACAGGTCTTTTTGCGCTCAGTTTAGTGGCGTGTAGTAGTAATCCACCGCATTCCACTTTAAACCGCGATGCGTATTTACAGCAATTTATTGGTCAATCTAGCCAATATATCCTGACCCATTTGCAATTAAGCCAAATTGGCTATCAACAGCTTGGTACAGCTCAAGCTACCCCTCAATTGCTACATTACCGTATCATTATTCGTCCTGTACGTGTTCCGATCCCTATGGCGCAGCATCCCACTACAGGTATTGGTGCTGTTCCGTTAAATATCGGTATCCCGAGTCATGAAAGTTACGATGTTGCACTGACTTGTGATTTGTATTTTCGCCTACAGCAGGGTATTGCTACCGCAGTGTATGTTTCGGGACAACGCTGTTAAGTCTCCTAGCTAAAACACTCTGAAAGTACAAAACCAATAAAAAAACGCAGCCCGAAGACTGCGTTTAATGATTTGATTTTGAGCTGTAAGCGATAGGTTAAATCGCTTAAATTTTTAGTTGAGTGCCGTAACGACTGCTTGACCCATTTCAACAGTACCAACTTTATTCATGCCTTCAGACATAATATCGGCAGTACGTAAACCTTGATCTAATACATTGCCTACTGCATCTTCAATGGCTTTTGCTGCCGCTTCTTCGCGGAAGGTGTAACGTAACATCATTGCCACAGAAAGAATGGTTGCCAATGGGTTTGCCAAGTTTTGACCTGCGATATCTGGCGCTGAACCATGGCAAGGCTCATACATACCTTTGCCATTTTCGTCTAAAGATGCAGATGGCAACATACCAATAGAACCTGTCAACATCGCCGCTTCATCAGACAAGATGTCACCAAACAAGTTACCTGTCACCAATACGTCAAATTGTTTTGGCGCGCGTACCAATTGCATCGCTGCGTTATCGACATACATGTGCGACAAGTTGATTTCTGGGTACTGTTCTGCATGTAACTGAGTCACGGTTTGCTTCCACAATTCAGTCACTTCCAGTACGTTGGCTTTATCCACCGAACATACTTTACCGCCACGCAATTTCGCCATTTCAAACGCTACTTTTGCAATGCGTTTGATTTCTGACTCAGCATATACGTCGGTATTAAAACCTTGTTTTTCACCATTTTCTAATTCACGGATACCACGTGGCTGACCGAAATAGATACCACCTGTCAATTCACGCACGATTAAGATATCTAAGCCTGATACGATTTCAGGTTTTAAGCTTGAAGCATCTGCCAATTGTGGATACAAAATTGCAGGACGTAAGTTAGCAAATAAATTGAGTTCTGAACGCAATTTTAATAAGCCACGCTCTGGACGGATTGAACGCTCAATGTTGTCCCATTTTGGACCACCAACTGCACCCAATAAAATTGCATCGGCTTTTTTCGCTTGCTCAGATGTCACTGCTGGGTACGGTTCGCCATGTGCATCAATTGCAGAACCACCCAATAAACCTTGTTCCCAAGTCAAACCCAAATTGAATTTTTCATTGACACGTGTCAGCACTTGTTCAGCAGCTTTCACAATTTCTGGACCAATGCCGTCACCAGCTAAAATCAAAATATGTTTTGACATGAGAGTTTCCATTGTTCATGACAGTCAAAGACTGTGGGATTAAATTTTTTGTTCTACAAACTCACCCAAGCCATTTAAGACATTGTAGGGTTTGCAAAAACGTCGAATGGTTTTGTTGTTTTGCACCAAATCTACACATAAAGGATCTGGCGCAGACACATTTAATAAGCTGCCTTTAGTACGACTTCGATCACGATACATTCTAAAGGTATATTTTTGCTTGGCATTAAACTTATGAATTACATGCAGTTTTTCTGCACGATCTTTAGAAATGGGATAAAAGCGAATCACCAATTCATGTTGTTTAGGCGGTACAGATAAATACAAGGCATTGGATTTATTTAAGGATGATTCCTGTAAACGCACTAAACCCTCCTGAATGGCAGCACGTGTAACACGATGTTTTTCTGCATCGACAATTGTGACCGTATTTAAACGCTCAAACTCACAATCATCTGTACCCGCACAGTAAATCAGTGCATTGGATTTGCTTTGTTCAGTTTCTTTCACCTGTTTAATGCGTGCTGTATTCCACGTTTGGCATGCGCTTAGCATGGTGATACATAATCCAATGACAGCAAGCCGACCGAAAATTTTAGTCATTGTTCGCGCCCAACCTCACCTGTTAGATACAAAATATAAAAATTATTATGTGCCGATGTTAGCAAGAGTTAGGCAGCGATGCTATGACAAATTTCAGCGAATTTATGCCTGAATTTCGGCAAAAACCCATGGACGCGACTGCTTAGTTTTCTCTTCATAAGCACGAATGTCATCGGCTGCTTGTAATGTTAAGCCAATATCATCCAAACCATTCAATAAACAGTGTTTACGGAATGGATCTACTTCAAATTTAAATGCCGTACCGCTTGGTGTACGTACTTCTTGTGCGTCCAAGTCGATGGTTAATTGATAGCCTTCAGTCGCCGCACACTCTTTAAATAATTGCTCGACCTGCTCTTCAGACAAGATCACAGGCAACATGCCGTTTTTAAAGCAGTTATTGAAGAAAATATCGGCAAAGCTTGGTGCAATAACGGTACGGAAACCATATTCATTCAATGCCCAAGGTGCGTGCTCACGGCTTGAACCACAACCAAAGTTGGCACGTGAAATTAAGATTGAAGCACCCTGATAACGCGGCTGATTCAATACAAACTCAGTATTAATCGGACGTTTTGAGTTGTCCTGACCCGGATAACCTTCATCTAAATAACGCAATTCATCAAATAAGTTATCGCCAAAACCTGTACGTTTGATAGATTTCAAAAACTGTTTTGGAATGATTAAGTCTGTATCGACATTGGCACGGTCTAATGGTGCAACGATACCTTGTTCAACGGTATATTTTTTCATGTTTAATTCTCACTGAATCCGTAACCTCTCCCTTGCCCTCTGCTATAGCGAGAGGGAACGCCATCTCTCTGAGAGAAGGCTGGGATGAAGGCATAACTTAGAATGAACGTACGTCTACAAAATGACCTGCGATTGCTGCCGCAGCTGCCATTGCTGGACTCACCAAATGGGTACGACCACCGTTACCTTGACGACCTTCAAAGTTACGGTTTGAAGTCGATGCACAGTGTTCACCCGGTTGCAATTTGTCTGCGTTCATTGCCAAGCACATTGAACAACCTGGTTCACGCCATTCAAAGCCTGCTTCTACAAACACTTTGTCTAAGCCTTCTTGTTCCGCTTGTTGCTTAACTAAACCAGAACCTGGAACCACCATCGCCTGTTTAATACTTGCTGCAACTTTACGACCTTTAATCACTTCAGCGGCTGCACGAATATCTTCAATACGCGAGTTGGTGCATGAGCCAATAAATACGCGGTCTAATTGAATATCTGCCAAAGACTGACCTGCAGTTAAGCCCATATATTGATAAGCACGCGTCCAGTCATTGCGCTGTACATCATCTTTCGCCTGCTCTAAAGTTGGTACGGCTTGTGATACTGGAATGACCATTTCAGGTGAAGTTCCCCAAGACACTTGCGGCTCAATTTCTTCGCCTTGTAATACCACTACGGTGTCAAAGTGCGCGCCTTCATCTGAGTGTAAAGTATTCCAGTAAGCAACTGCTGCATCCCATTGCTCGCCTTTTGGTGCATAGTTACGACCTTTCACGTATTCAATGGTTTTGTCATCCACAGCGACCATACCTACGCGCGCGCCTGCTTCAATCGCCATATTACATACTGTCATACGTCCTTCAATCGACATATCACGGAATACTTGACCACCAAACTCAATCGCGTGACCTGTACCGCCTGCAGTACCAATTTTACCAATGATCGCTAAAACGACATCTTTCGGTGTAACACCTTGACCTAATTTGCCATCTACACGCACTAGCATGTTTTTCATTTTCTTTTGAACTAAGCATTGGGTTGCTAATACGTGTTCAACTTCAGACGTCCCAATACCATGCGCTAAACACCCAAATGCACCGTGAGTCGCTGTATGTGAGTCACCACACACTACGGTCATACCTGGCAAAGTTAAGCCCTGCTCAGGCCCAACCACGTGCGCAATCCCCTGACGGATGTCGTTGATGTCAAACTGCACCACGTTAAAGGTTTTACAGTTGTCATCTAAAGTTTGTACCTGAATACGTGAGGTATCATCTTCAATACCTGCAATACCGTCTGCACGTTCTTTCTTAGACGTTGGTACGTTATGGTCAGGCGTTGCCACGTTGGCACTTAAACGCCACGGCTTACGTCCTGCAAGTTGCAAACCTTCAAAGGCTTGTGGAGAAGTCACTTCATGCAATAAATGACGGTCGATATACAATAAAGCCGAGCCATCATCACGTTGAGTGACCAAGTGATCATCCCACAATTTGTCGTACAAAGTTTTTGCAGCTAGATTTTGTGCTTGTTGGTTTTCGCCTGCCATGTCAGATCTACTCCACTGGACTGGGTAATTTTTTCATTAATTTGATTATAACCGCGAATTTGTATAAATCTAATTTATCATTTTTATTAATTTAAAAACTTTTAGGAATTATTTAGTTGTTTCTAGCAAAATAATTTTTATCCACTGGAGCGTAAAACCTCGTGGTTCAGCACGAGGATATAAGCGACTGGAGTAAACCATATGAACGACACGAAATGTCGTTTTAAATACTTGTAATATAGTCACTATTAAGAAAAATACTGTTAAAATAATTGGATGAAGACACTCAAATTACGCATAAAAGACAAACATTGCAAGGTGCTAAATCAGTTAGCATCCGAAGTAAATTTTGTCTGGAATTATG
>NZ_VPEA01000011.1:0-61378 GCF_013417365.1 Acinetobacter sp. YH12252 | reverse complement strand
CGGACACTTCGTATTCTTCATGTAGTTTGACTCGGATTTGTTCTGCATTGAGTGGACTTGTATTGACCCAATCTAGGATTTTCGCCTGATAGTCTGAGATCAATGTATTGGGCCGACCTGAGCGATGGCCTTCTTTAATCGATTCAAACTCATACAATTCCCAACGTCGGCGTTGTAGCCTTATGGTTTCTGGGATACGTTCTTGTAGAGTGGCAACTTCCGCAACACTTTTACCTTCAGAAAGCCAGAGAATAGTTTGGGCACGTTGTCTTTCACGCCAATGTTTTGCATGCTTGGCCAGAAAAATGAGTCGTTCTCGCTGTTCTAAACTAAGTGGTACAGAAACAATTCGAGGCATGTGTGAACATCTGTTAACTAAAAAAACTTTTTCGCATGATTAGTTATTTTTGTCAACTTAATATTGTAAATCTAAATGGTGCTGTGCTTTTTGAATCAAATATAAACGCGAGGCGATGCTACTAAAGGCATCATTTAGAGAAAGATACGCTGTTAAATTTTGGGATAAATGTGCATCAATTTCCTGACCATTCAGCCAATGATCTACATAATGCTCAACAGGGCTATCTTTGCTCGCTTGATTCATCGGTAAACTGCATCCTGTCAGTAAAATAGCGAAAAAAGCCAACATTCCAAGCCAGTAACAAGGTCTTTGGATCTTCATGATTATTCTTAAGTCATTCTGTATTTATACATGGAGATTATCCTCATGTTAATGCTTGAAACTCTGAATAGAAAGAGGGTATTGTGAGAGTCTGTTGATATTTTATAAATAGCTTGCGAGATATCTCTCTCACATCGCAAACATAGACGAATTGTCAGCAGCCCCTTATCATCTGTTAATGTATTTTTTAGGGATAATTTGCTCATGAAATCACGTGCAGCCGTCGCATTCGGCCCAGGTCAGCCGCTTGAAATTGTTGAAATTGATGTTGCACCGCCGCAGGCTGGAGAAGTCTTGGTCAAAATTACCCACACAGGGGTATGCCATACCGATGCATTTACCTTATCGGGTGAAGATCCTGAAGGTGTTTTCCCTGCAGTTCTTGGGCATGAAGGTGCAGGTATTGTGGTTGAAGTTGGTGAGGGTGTGACCAGTGTTCAACCAGGCGATCATGTGATTCCGCTTTACACAGCAGAATGTGGCGAATGTTTATTCTGTAAATCTGGTAAAACCAACCTATGCGTTTCCGTACGTGCGACACAAGGTAAAGGTTTAATGCCTGATGGCACGACACGTTTTTCTTATAATGGACAACCGATTTATCACTACATGGGCTGTTCAACCTTTAGTGAATATACGGTAGTTGCTGAAGTATCTTTAGCAAAAATTAATCCTGAAGCCAATCATGAGCAAGTTTGCTTATTAGGTTGCGGTGTTACAACTGGTTTAGGTGCAGTTAAAAATACTGCAAAAGTCCAAGAAGGCGATACCGTTGCGGTATTTGGCTTAGGTGGTATTGGTTTAGCAGTTGTGCAAGGTGCGCATAAAGCCAAAGCCAGCCGTATTATCGCCATTGATACCAACCCAGAGAAATTCAAATTGGCAGAACAATTTGGTGCAACCGAATTCTTAAATCCAAAAGATTATGACCGCCCAATTCAGGAAGTCATTGTTGAAAAAACAGGTTGGGGCGTAGATCATTCTTTTGAATGTATTGGAAATACCAATGTGATGCGTTCCGCTTTGGAATGTGCGCATCGTGGTTGGGGACAATCCATTATTATTGGTGTTGCAGGTGCAGGTCAGGAAATTTCAACTCGTCCATTCCAATTGGTGACAGGTCGTACTTGGAAAGGAACTGCGTTTGGTGGTGTAAAAGGTCGTTCGCAATTGCCAGGCATGGTTGAAGAAGCCATGAAGGGTGATATTCAACTCGAACCATTTGTAACGCACACCATGGGGCTAGACCAAATTAATGAAGCCTTTGATTTAATGCATGAGGGTAAATCTATTCGTAGTGTGATTCATTTTGATCAATGATGAGTAACGCGCTTAAATAAAGACCCAACAAAAACCAAGCTTCGGCTTGGTTTTTTTAACCCCTGGATTCGCTAAAACAGCAGCTTAATTTTAATAAATACATCCAATAAAAATTATTTTACAAAAAGGATTGCCAAACGGAACAATACAGCGTATTTTAATTTTAACAGCTCATTTTTTGATGAAAACAAGATGTTAAAGCAACCTTTAATCGCAAACGCTTACTATTACTTTTGGCAGTTTCAATGATTGCCTGAGTCGCGTTCGGGCAAAAGGTTGCCCACCAGTTGATACCTGATCGGCAACCCTGATCAGGTTTTTTTATGTCTGGTGTTTTGAATTTTATAGGTTTTTCGGAGATTTAATCATGTACAACGTTAATTATTCATACTTTAGCAACTTTTATTGGTTTTACTTTAGTCAATCTATGACTCAAACCTTGCAATCCATTAGACCCATAACGCTGAAATAAATGATCGGACTGTAAAAAAGAGAAACAGTCCAAAGGAACAGACCAATGAATGCTTTAAATACTGCTTTACAACAACAGACCAACAATACTGAAATTAGTTTAAGTTTACCGCATCAACTCAAAGCGCAACTCCCACTTTCATCTGCGCTAAAACAACAAATCGCACAACATCGACAAATTATTCAGAACATTTTAGCGGGCACAGACCCTCGCTTATTGGTCATTACAGGACCTTGTTCAATTCATGATCCGCAAGCAGCACTCGAATATGCAGAAAAATTAAAACAATTACAAAGCCAAGTTTCAGATCAAATTTTCTTGGTGATGCGCGCCTATATCGAAAAGCCACGTACTACGGTAGGCTGGAAAGGCTTTTTGTATGACCCAGACTTAGATAGCTCTGCAAACATGCAATTAGGCTTAGAAAAATCACGTGAACTGTATCTACAAATTATAGAAATGGGTTTACCAATTGCTTCTGAAATTTTAAGCCCAATGGCAACGGGATATTTTGATGATGTACTGGCTTGGGGTGCAATTGGCGCACGTACCAGTGAATCACAAATTCACCGTGAAATTTCTAGCGCCATGCCGTATAGCATTGGTTTCAAAAACGGAACTGATGGCTCAATTCAAATTGCATTAGATGCAATTCAATCGGCAAGTCATCCACATCAATTCATGGGAATGAGCCAGTCGGGTTTACCTGCTATTTTGTCATCACAAGGTAATCCACACGCGCATTTAATTTTACGTGGCGCAAATTCAGGGCCAAATTATCAATTGGCAGAAATTGAGAAAATTCAGCACAAAGCCAAAGGGCAGTTGCCTGCATTGATTATTGACTGTAGTCACGGTAACAGCCATAAAGACCCACAACAACAACCGCAAGTCTTGCGTACCATTGTGGCAGAACGTGAACAGACGCAAGTCCGTGGCATCATGTTAGAAAGTCATTTGGTGGATGGAAATCAAAAGATTTCTTGCGAGATGACTTATGGTCAATCTGTTACCGATGGCTGCTTGGGTTGGGATAAGACTGAACAACTGCTTATTGAGGTCGCTGAAAGCTTAAATCGTCAGGTTTTGGCTAAAACTGCATAAAAAATAAAACTCCAGAAACCCAAAAAACCTGAAATTTCAGGTTTTTTGGGTGGGAGAGTATTTAAAAATCAACTCTTCTTAGATTAGTTTTTAAAATAACAATTCTTTTGCTGCTATTAAAAACTAAGCCTGAATATCTGCATTAGGTTGTTTAGCCACAACAAATTTATAGAAAATTAAACTGATTAAGGTCACAACAGCACAGAGCAAATACGCTGCGGTATAGTCATAACCCGCAATAATCCAACCTAGAATTAACGCGCCTAAGGCGATACCAATATCGTAACAACAAAAATACGTAGATGTGGCATGACCAATACGATCTTTAGGGGAGCGTTGAATTGAAATGGTTTGCAGGCAAGGTTGGGCAGACCCGAACCCTACACCAATTAATGCAGCAGCCAACATAAAACCGAATACACTGTGTACCTGACTCAAGACAATTAATCCTAAAGCAAATAATATAATTGCAGGATAAATCACATAACTCGCCCCTTTACGATCATAAATTTTGCCTGTAATTGGGCGCAAAATCATCATCGAAACTGCAAATATCACGAAGAATAAACTCGCATAAGACAGCATATTGCGTGATTCTGCAAAGGTGGAAATAAATGACATAATACTGGCATACGCGAAAGAAACCATCATCGCCATGAGTGATACAGGAATTGCTTTTTTCTCTACAAAATCTTGAAGCCCTAATTTACGTTTAGGTGTTGTTTCAGTTTTTACTTTTTGGGTCGCAATTGGAATCATTAAACAGAAGGCGAAACCTACCCAAACACTGACGGATAGTAAGGTAGAAATACTGGCATAAGAAACACTTTGAATCAGACTTAAACCAATTAAAGGTCCCAATACAATCCCTAAATTTACTGACACCAAAAAATAGCCCATACCTTCACCTTTGCGACTGTCTGGAATAAAGTTATTGGCAATAGGGACGGTAACTGTGGTGACAATGCTGAACCAAATCCCATGTAAAAAACGCAGTACGAGTAGAAACAGTAAACTATCTACAAAAATGTATGCCACGCTACACAGACAAAACATGATTTCAGAAACATATAAGGTTTTCTTTACACCAAATTTTTCAATAATCAAACCGCTAAATGGGCGAATCGCGATTGCAGATAACATAAACAAAGTCATGGCTAAACCTGCCTGTGACAAGCTACCACCCAACTCATTCACAATATAAATAGGCAAAATTGTCGTTTGCGCAAAATAAAATATGAATAAGAACAAGTTATTGAATAAGCAGAGAATAAACGACTTATTCCATAAATGTTCGACATTTATAGCTGACATAACTTAAACCTATATATGGTGAGTGGAGTAGCGTGCAATGTGTACTTTGTTATACAGATGCTTTGTTATTGGAAGTCATCACACCGCGAGATCATGCAAAAAATAATAAACCCATTTATGTGAAAAGTACAGCTATTCAATAAAATTAAACTTAAAATTAGATTTTAATGAAATTATTTTAATTATTTTATCAAATAAAGATAATTAGGTTTATTTTCTAAAGTTGCAATACAAAAAAATCAGCCGAAGCTGATTTCTTTGAATTTGAGCGATTAAACGCTGCAAATTTAAGGCTTATAAGCCAGATTCATAGTCTGCACTTGATAAAAGCTGTTCTACATCTGCCATATTGTCTGGTTTGATTTTATAAATCCAGCCTTTGCCATACGGTTCATCATTCACAAAATCAGGGTCATCTTCTAAATTGCTATTCACTTCAACTACTTCGCCTGAAACAGGGGCGTGAATATCTGAAGCTGTTTTAACAGACTCAACCACACCTGCTTGTTCACCCGCAATTACTTTTTGACCAACTTCAGGTGCTTCTACATAGACCAAATCGCCTAAAGCATCTTGTGCATGGTCTGAAATACCTGTGACGATCAAATCACCTTCAATACGCACCCATTCATGTGTTCTTGCATATTTTAATTCAGCAGGGTGATTCATTTGATAACTCCTTAAATTGTATCGAATCTTTTTGCCATGTTTTATACATGCTTTTTGCCAAAAACAAAAGTTTATAAATACGGATCTTTACGCCAATTGCTCGGACTGCGTCCACTCCAGCGTTTAAAAGCACGACTAAAATTAGCCACATCGCTATAACCCAATTCATCGGCAATTTGTTCTAGCGTGTAGTCTGTACGGGAAAGCAGGGAAGTTGCATGCCGATAACGTACTTCATCGACCAAGTTTGAAAATGAAGTACCTTCTGCAGCCAGTTGACGTTTGAGTGTGCGGTCGGACATGTGTAGATAGTCGGCAACATTTTCAATGCTTAAATAATGCTGTTCTGCGTGGGTTAAAATATCACGTACTCGCATAGAAATGCGGCGACGTTCACCTAAAGCAGAAAGTTCGGCTTCACATTGATTAATCGCAATTTGACTGGCAATAGGATCGGCATTAATCATTTTTAAGCCTAGATATTGCTTGTCAAAACTTAAACCTAAATACGGCTGATCAAAACGGAATTGATGATAAGGAAATTTCGCAAAATATTGATCAAAACCCGCAGGTTTTGGGAAGTCAAAATCGACTTCGCCCGTAAAGTGTTCTGTACCTGTCATGGCTTTACTCATGGTGATCATGCCAATAATTAAAGCGATAGCGATTTCTGTGCGTAAAGGTTCCATGTGAATATCACACTGCAATTGCAGACTGGCTTTTTCACCAAAAGTTGAGAAAAACAATTGTAAAAAGGGCATACGCAGTTGAATAAAACGATTGGCTAAAATCAACGCATCACTAATTTCATGCGCAGTCATAATCGCATAGCCAATAAAGCCATGAATGGAAATGCGCATTTGCGTACCAAGATGATAACCGAGCGTCGATTCGCCTGTAAGTTTTAAAGCATGTTTAACCAACTCATTGGCAATAGGTGTAGGAATACGACATTCTGGGTCTGCCAACATTTCGCTATTGAGTTGAAATGGTGCAAATAAGGTATCTGCGTTATAACCCCAACGGGATACAACATCCAAAACCAATAAGCCATAAACCCCTGGAACACCTTGTTCCTGACGTGCTGATATTGTTTTCATGCATGTTCCATTGCATTTGCTAATTTTATTTTAATTTGCCTTAGCGACTGTCATCTATGCATATCTTAGTTTGCCAAACGGCGACATAAGAACGTAGATGACATATTGCATCTTGGCATGAAAATTAAAGAAATTCTATGGAAATTGTTAGACAAAACAGGCTTTGACTATATGCGATAAATCTGCATTTCATCAAAGCCTGAGTTACAGCAAAGTTGCTGGAGATGCTAATTTTTATCAGTCGATGGTTTTACGATTTTATCTTGTTCAATTAAAAAACCACCTGTTTGACGCTGCCAAAGTTGTGCATAAATTCCGTTCATAGCCACCAGTTCATCATGCGTACCTTGTTCTGCAATACGTCCTTGATCGAGCACAATTAAACGATCCATTTGTGCAATGGTAGATAGTCTGTGTGCAATCGCGATTACAGTTTTACCTTGCATGAGTTCATCGAGGCTCGATTGAATTGCCGCTTCAACCTCAGAGTCGAGCGCACTGGTGGCTTCATCTAAAATTAAAATAGGTGCATCTTTTAAGAAAACACGGGCAATGGCAATACGTTGACGTTGTCCGCCTGAAAGTTTAACACCTCGTTCTCCCACGTAGGCTTCATAGCCTTTTTTGCCACGTAAATCGGTCAATTGTGGAATAAATTCCTCGGCTTTAGCTTTGCGTACTGCTTCAAACATTTCTGCATCAGTGGCGTCAGGTCGCCCATATTTAATATTTTCAGCCACAGTACGATGTAATAATGAAGTATCTTGAGTCACAAGTGCAATATTTTTACGCAAACTGTCTTGGGTCACATCCTCAATATTTTGCCCATCAATCATAATTGAGCCGTGTTTGAGTTCATAAAAATGCAAGAGCATTTGAATTAAGGTCGATTTACCTGCACCTGAGCGTCCCACAATACCAATTTTTTCGCCTGCACCAATATGCAGATTAAACTGGTCAATCACGTTTTTACTGTTATAAGCAAAACTTACATCTTTAAACTGAATTTCGCCTTGAGTAACTTGTAATGGCTTCGCATCGGCTTTATCTTGTATCGCAATTGGACGTCCAAGAGTTTTCATACCGTCTTGAATGGTGCCGACATTTTCAAACAGGGCAGAGGTCTGCCACATCATAAACTCGGCAATACTGTTGAGTTTAAGAATCATGGCTGTGGTGGCTGCAATAATCCCCAATTCTGCACGACCATTTAACCACAGCCAAATTGCAGTACCTAAAACGCCTACATACAACACCACGCTCAGTAAATTGATGCTGATTTCATATTGAGCGCCCAAACGCATTTGTTTATAAACCGTCACCATAAATTCTTGCATAGATGCTTTGGCGTATTGGCTTTCACGACCTGCATGCGCAAACAATTTTACGGTTTGGATATTGGTATAAGCATCGGTCACACGTCCTGTCATCACTGCACGTGCATCGGCTTGTTCATTAGATACTTTGCTCAAACGCGGAATAAAATAAGCTGCTGCAAGAATAAATAAAGCCAACCATAGCAATAACGGCAAAATGAGCATTGGAGAAATTGCGCCCAATACCAGACTAATCGTAATAAAGTAAATGAATACATAGGCAAGCATATCGCCCAAAATGACCCAAAACTCACGTACTGCTAAGGCGGTTTGCATGACTTTGGCAGAGAGTCTTCCTGCAAAATCATTATGGAAAAAATCCAGACTTTGTTGCAACATTAAATTGTGGAAACGCCAACGCAAACGCATTGGAAAACCACTGTATAACATTTGATGCTTCACAATTGACTGCGCACTGGCAAAAAAGATATTGGCCAATAAAATACAAAACAGCAAAGTAAGGTTCTGCTGATGTTGCGCAAGGAAAGTACCTGGCTGACTTTGACTAAGCCATGTGACTAAATCGCCAATTTTTGCATATAGCAAAGCTTCAAAGCTGGCAGCGCCTGCAGTACATAAAACCAATAACAATAAATATGGACGTACACCTGAAGCTGCTTGCCAAACAAAGGCAAAAAACGTGGTTGGCAAGGGTTCGGTCAAACCTTTATTTGGATAAGGATCTATAAGTTTCTCGAACCACTTGAGCATACGATATTACCTTGATGACTAAACTTAAATTTAACGACATACAAAATTAAAAGAATTAAAAACAAGTGCTTGGGATAAAACCAAGGGTATTCACCTGAATTTTCATAACGAATAACACTCCAACTTGTAGAGCTAGTTTACGCCATAACACAGCAAATGTTGAAAGAAGAAATATAGATGGTTAATTTGCATACAAAACCATGTCGAAGATTCACTTTTATGCATAAAGCTGCAACGCATCAAAATTCATCTACCCATAAAAAGCGTATTGGTTCACATTTTTAATGATATTTCATCGAACCAATAGCATATAAATATTTAATTTTTATGAAAAATTTATTTAAACTCAACATTGATTGCTATAATCACGCCCATTTTTAGCACAACCGTGCTGTAAATTGGTTTTAAGTTGATATTTTTATGATGCGTAACTTTTTAGGTGCAATTGCACTATATTTTGGATTTATTTTTCCTGTTCAAGCCATGCCATTTGATCCATTGATTGGTACATGGAAAGTCATTGATGATCATACAGGGCATTATGTTGCGGAAATTGTGATTCGTAAGAACTCTAAAACTTCGGAATATAGTGCTGTAATTACTCGAAATTTATTGTCGGTAGGCACAACTCAATTAGAGGTATGTAGCAAATGCCAAGGCAACTTAAAGAATCAGCCCATAAAAGGCATGCAGGCATTAGAAGGCTTGGTAGCAAATTCAAATCCAAAACAATTTTCGCAAGGACAATGGATTAATCCGAAAGATGGTTATGTCTATAAAATTGATGCTCAATTAAATGCGGCGAATAATCAAATGAAAGTATATGGCAAAGCCAAGAGCGCGAATGCGATTAGCACGATGACTTGGAAAAAACTTTAACAGATTGTACGGCGTATTTTTGAAGCTACTTGATTGAAAGATTGAGTAGCTTTTTATCTTTTTGTGAATGATAAGGTAAATTGAGATACCGAATACTTAAAATAACTTAATACATATCAATTACTTAATATTTATTTGTTATTCACCAATTAAAATGTCTATGCGATAAACCATTTAAAATGTCCTGTTTTTAACTGCAAGAGTCAAGAACAGGATTTAAATTTCTTTGTTCAATAACAACTTTCTGAGCTTTACGACTCGGCATACTTTTCTTGGCACGGGAACTTTTATTTTGTTTTTCCAACTCTTCATGTTGTTGCTGGATATGGGCCAGAACCGCACCTAATCTTTTATTCTCAACTACTTCAATCTGCTGCAGTCTAGCCAGTTTATTGAAAATACTGTAGTTGATCTTCCGTCCTTCGTGCATGATGGCCACAGTACCATCTGGATACTCTAAAAATGTTATGTATTGCCCAACAAGTTTGTGGTTCAGTGGTGTTGGCTCAAGCATATAAATACACTTGTCATACGTGATAGTCAGATTCTTCGTGACCTTACGCGGTTCCTGCCAGGTAAAAATATCCTCTAGCTCAGCATCAGATTCCGTTAAAGGTCGATGCAAGTTCTTCGAGTTTCTCGCACATTTGGCAAACTTCTGATTGAACTGCTCAATGAAGCAGGGCAGCCAAGCATTGGCCTCGGTAATTGAGCAGATGCCTTCCAAACGCATTTCCTTGATCAGGCGATCCTGCAGAGTTCTGTTGGCGCGTTCCACACGTCCTTTGGCCTGTGGTGAGTTGGCAAAGATAATATCGATGTTTAATTCGTTGAGAATCCTGCCAAATTGCGTGATCTGGCTGTCTTGCTTGGATTTCTGATTGACTCGAAATACTGAGTGTTTATCGCTATAAAAGGCCAAAGGCTTGCCGTATTGCTCAATGTAGGCTCGGGTTGAAAGCATATAATCAAAGGTCGTTTCGGCCTCACAAAAGCGCAGATGCAACAGCTTTCCAGTGGCATCATCAATATAAACCAACAAGCAGCATTTAGCGTCACGTCCTTCAAACCAATCGTGATATGAGCCATCAATCTGGATTAGCTCACCAAAGCAATCGCGGTTATATCGAGGTTGATATGGACGTTTCTGGCGCTTGGATCGCGGAATCCAGAGACCATTTGCAGTCATCCAGCGCCGAAGCGTTTCTACAGGGATATTCAGGTCAAACATGCTGTTGAGTTTCTCATGCGCCAAGGTGGGACCAAAGCCCAGCAGATGTTCAGAAATAATGGAAAGGCACTTTGATTTTAACAAGTCATCATGACGACGATGACCCGGTTGACCACGACTGGCATGTGCCAGACCTGAAACACCGTCTTGATTGAGCTTGTGCAATAATCGAGTAATTTGGCGTGTTGAAAGATTCAGAATTTCTGCAGCACGGACTTGTGTAATACGTTGATCTCGAACATCTTGCAGGACTGCAAGACGTTGTATTTCCTTGTCAGACATAGTGATCAGCATCTCAAGTTTATATCCAGTCCATGATGTTGATGCGCATCATAGACCAGACATTTTTATTGGTGAGAATACAGACACTTTAAATGGTTTCTAACAATACCTGTTATTCCTAAGTAGAAATGTCCTACCTAATAACCAAATAGAAATGTCCTATATGGACAATTCCAAGTCAAGCACAGGATTTAGATTTCGTTCTTTGATTGCTATTTTCTGTGCACGTCTGCTTGGCATCTTTTGAGAACGATTGCGTTTGTTTTGTTGTTCCAGTTCTTCATGCTGTTGTTGGATATGATTCAGAACAGCACCCAACCGTTTATTCTCAACAATCTCTCGCTGATTCAGCTGACTTAATTTATCGAAGAGGCTGTAATTGATCTTTCGGCCATCATGCATGAGGGCTACATTACCATCCGGGTATTCCAGGAACTCAAGATACTTACCGATCAACCTTTGATTTTCTTCGGTGTTTTCCAGGAGATATACGCATTTATCATAAGTAATCGTCAGGCTATTCGTGACTCTGCGGGGTTCACGCCAAGTAAAAATATCATCTAATTCTTCGGCTGTTTCAGTGATAGGCCGATGTAGATCCTTAGGATTAAAAGCCATCTTGGCGAACTTCTGATTGAACTGCTCAATGAAGCAGGGTAGCCAGGCATTAGCTTGCTCAATCGAGCTGATACCTTCCAGACGCATCTCCTTGATCAGACGGTCCTGAAGGGTTCTGTTGGCACGTTCCACACGGCCTTTGGCCTGTGGTGAATTGGCGAAGATGATATCGATATTCAGGGTACTGAGTACGCGTCCAAACTGGGTAATCTTGGTGTCTTTCTTGCTGCTTTGATTCACCCTGAAGACTGAATGTTTGTCGCTGTAAAATGCCAACGGCTTACCATGCTGCTCAACATACAAGCGTGTTGAAATCATATAATCAAAGGCTGATTCTGATTCACAGAAGCGTAAATGCTGCAATTTTCCTGTAGCATCATCGATAAACACCAGCAGACAGCATTTAGCAGCGCGTCCTTCAAACCAGTCATGATATGAGCCATCAATTTGGATCAGTTCACCAAAGCAATCCCGGTTGTAACGAGGCTGATACGGGCGTTTCAGGCGCTTGGATCGAGGAATCCATAAGTCAGCTGCAATCATCCAGGAACGCAGGGTTTCTACTGAAAGATCGAATCCATGTACGGTGGTGAGCTTTTCATGCGCTAAAGTGGGTCCGAAACCATGGAGTTGGTCAGAAACAATATTGAGGCACTTGAGTCTGAGTTCTTCAGGAAGTTTGGAATTGCTGATTTGGCCACGACCGGCATGGGCTAATGCAGCGGGACCTTGAGCTTTGTATTTCTGCAGTAAGCGTCTGATCTGACGTTCTGAAATATGAAGTAGCTGAGCAGCCTGGGATTGAGTTATGCGTTGATCGCAGATTTCCTGCAAGACCGACAATCGTTTAAGTTCTTTATCCGACATAGACACCAACATATCAAACCGTCCGCTAACGAAATTGCAAAAGTGCATATTCTAAAAGCGGACATTTTTACTTTGGAGAAACCGGACATTTCTATTTTGGAGTTACAATACCATTGCGCATAATCTATATTATGTTAAATAAATAACACCTGCTAATTTGTTCATTATTTCTGATATAGATTAAATCAGGTTTTATTATCTGTCAAATTAGTAATGCACTTTTATGTTTGCTTCAGTTAAATAGGTTTTCTTTAAGGTCTTATTCTATAAAAAGAAAGGTCTACATTTTAAGACACTAAATCAAATGGCAGAAGATTTTTACAAGTCGGCTGACTAGAATCTCACAAGTGAATGTCTCCTGCTATTTCAGCACACATCAATGTTAATTATGTTTAAATTTCAACCCTCCCATTTTTCAACTAGCTCAGGTTATAATGATGGCCTCCAAAAATATGGTTTATCTATTATGAATGCCTCCAATGATCCTCTACACGGCAAAAAACTTGCTGACATTTTGGATGAGTTATTGGATTACTATGGTGGCTTTGAAGGCTTAAGTCGTAAAATTGAAATTAGATGTTTTTGTATAGATCCAAGTGTTAAGTCATCATTACGGTTTTTACGTACCACACCATGGGCACGTGAAAAAGTTGAAAGCTTATATTTGTATGTCTTACGTCAAAAAGCCAAACAAAAATCGTAGCTATCAAAACTCAGCATAATATTTTATACCAAACAGTAAATTAAACTTATTGAATAGCCAATGATTTTGTAGACATCTTTTAATTAGTGGTGGACTGCCACCACTCTCCTGGCAAAATTTAGTCTATATCCCTATGGTTTATTTAAAAACTTATTTTCTATCTTTACTAGGCTGTATGATCAAAATCATACTGGCACTCAACACTGTAAATTTGAGAATGAATCTGTACGTACAGACTCATTCTCTATCGATAAAGATATTAGAAATAGCTACATAGAGTTTATTTCTAGCTTATTCAAATTAGGCTTTACTATGGATGAACAATAATTTTTACAGCAGACTCATTATTATGAATCAGCGTTTCAAAGCCTTTAGAAACAAGATCATCTAATGCAATACGTTGGGTAATAAAAGGTTCTAGATTAATCTTACCTTGCTCGACTAAACGGATGGTTTCCTGATGGTCATTGACATAAGCAATCGTTCCACGAATATCGAGCTCTTTCATGACCACACTATGCACATTAATTGTGGCAGGATGGCTCCAAATAGAAACGATAACGACTACACCAGTTGGTTTCATTGCTGCAACGAGTGTATCCATGACTTTATTGACACTACTACATTCAAAAGCGACATCTACACCGCGGTCTTCTGTAATTTTCATTACCTCAGCAACTACATCAACCTTAGATGGGTCTAGTACATAATCGGCAACACCCGCTTCTATCGCTTTTTCTTTACGTTTTGCACTCAGTTCAGTAATGATAACCGTGAGACCTTTAGCCTTTAAAATAGCAGATAAAAGTAAGCCTATTGGGCCTGCTCCACCAACCAGTGCGATATCGCCAGCTTTTGCGCCGCTTCTGACATAGGCATGATGACCGACAGATAAAGGTTCTATCAATGCTGCTTGGTCTAAAGGAATATCATTTGAAATAGGATGTACCCAACGCCGCTGAACTGCAATTTTTTCAGAAAGACCACCACCGCGTCCGCCTAAACCAATAAAGTTCATATTTTTTGATAAATGATACTTATCATTTGGGCCAGTCGGGACATCATCCGCAATAATATAGGGTTCAACTACGACATGTTGTCCAATTTGGATATCGTCTACACCCTCACCAACTGCATAAACTACGCCTGAAAATTCATGTCCCATTGTTACAGGTGCAGATTCTCCCGAAATTGGGTGTGGGTGACCACAAGGTGGAATAAAAATAGGGCCTTCCATGAATTCATGTAAATCTGTACCGCAAATACCACACCACGCAACTTGAATTCCAACTGTGCCTGGAAGTACTTTCGGTTCAGGGATATCTTCAATTCGAATATCCCCTCGGTCATAAAAACGAGCTGCTTTCATTGTGTATTCCTTATGTTGATATTAACGGTAAACCATTCCACCATCTGTCAAAATAGACTGACCTGTAATATAGTTTGCATCCTCGCTGGCTAAAAATGCAACTAATGCAGCCACGTCATCTGGTGTTTCAGCACGTCCTAAAGCAATACCATCTACATATTTTTTATACGTTTGACCAATTGGTGCACCTGTAATTTCAGAGAACCGCTGATCTATTTCGACCCACATGTCTGTACCAACAACACCCGGACAATAACTATTTACAGTAATTTTAGCACTGGCATATTCTTTAGCCGCAGCTTGCGTCAATGCACGAACTGCAAATTTAGTTGCCGAATAAACACCGAGCAAAGCAAAACCTTCATGACCTGCTATTGAGCATGCATTAATAATTTTTCCAGCCTGTTGGCGTTGTTTAAATTTATTTGCTGCGGCTTGAATCCCCCAAAGTACACCACCGACATTGATGTTCATAATTTGGTTAAATTCACTCGGCGTTACTTCTGCCAAAGCTTTGACTTGTGCAATACCTGCATTATTAATCATGATATCAAAGCCATTAAGTGTCGATTCTGCATGATTAATAGCGTCACTAATTTGTATTGGATCTGAAATATCCGCAATAAATGTGGTGGCTTTTACGCCAAAGGCTTCAACCTCTTGTTGAACAGTATTTAACTTTTCTTGGTGAAGATCGACCAATCCAATATGAACACCTTCTTGTGCTAAACGTAAGGCAATACCGCGTCCAATACCTTGTGCCGCACCCGTAATTAATGCAACTTTATTGTTTAAACCTCTAGGCATGTTGCGACTCCTTAGATATGAATTGCACGTTGCATCGCAGACAAGACCGACTCATGCATCGCCTCAGATAAAGTAGGATGAGGGAAAATGACCTGTGCTAAGCTTTCATCGGTTGCTTCTAGATATTTTGCGATCGCAAAACCTTGGATGTGTTCGGTGACTTCATGCCCAACCATGTGAGCACCCAACAATTCACCTGTTTCCTGACTAAAAATGGTTTTAACAAATCCTGCGCTATCGCCCAAAGCCAATGCCTTACCATTGGCTTGCAAAGGAAACTTACCCACATTGATATTCAAGCCCGCAGCTTTCGCTTTCTGTTCTGTCAAACCAATACTGGCCACTTGCGGATGGGTAAAAATACAGCCCGGAATTTGTGTACGATCTAAAGCATGTACATGACTTAGGCCTGCAATTTTCTCCACACAAAGAATGGCTTCATGACTGGCTTTGTGTGCCAAACACGGTGCGCCTGCGACATCACCAATTGCATAAATGCCCACTACATTGGTTTTACACCATGAGTCGACTTTAATAAAACCATTCTCAAATTCAATTCCCAAAGCTTCTAGGCCAAGATTTTCAGCATTTGGTTTCACGCCAATAGCTGAAAGCACCTTTTCAACAGTAATGATTTGTACACCTGTGGCAGTTTCAATATGACAATGTACTTGAGCCTGATCAGTTTCTATTTTTTTTACAGTCGCTTCGGTTAAAACCTGCATACCCTGCTGTTCAAATTGCTTTTGTACATACTTCGCAACCTCAATGTCTTCGCTAGGAAGAATCTGCTTTGCAATATCAACCAAGGTGACTTGGCAGCCTAAGTCTTGGTATAGGCTTGCAAACTCACTGCCTATAGCACCCGAACCAATGACTAGTAAAGATTTTGGTAATTGTTCTGGAACTAAAGCCTCTTTATAACTCCAGACCTGATAGCCATCTACAGGAATATGAGGCAAATTGGCCGCACGTGCGCCTGTTGCGACAATAATATGCGGTGCAGAAATCTGCTGTTTTTGACCATTCGCATCTGAAAGCTCTAATTGCTCTTTGGCAATAAACTGGGCTGCTGCGTTAAAAACAGTGATTTGATTTTTTTTCAATAGTTGACCGATACCTTGCACCAGTTGCTCAGAAACCTGTCTGCTATGATGGACCAGTTTTTGAATGTCAAAATCAATCGCGTTAAGAGTAAAGCCAAACTGCCCTGCATGTTTGAACTGCTGTGCAAGCGCAGCCCCGCTCAATAATGCCTTTGTTGGAATGCATCCCCAATTAAGACACACTCCGCCTAAGTGTTGTTTTTCAACGATTGCAGTTTTTAATCCCAGTTGCGCTGCGCGAATCGCAGCGACATATCCTCCAGGACCAGCACCAATAACCACAAGATCAAATTGTGTATCTGACATGGCTATTCCTCCTACACCAAAATTAATGCAGGATTTTCGACAAACTGCTTCAATGCCGATAAGAATTGAGCACCCAACGCACCATCAATGACACGATGATCACAAGACAATGTTGCGGTCACCATTTCACGAACAACAACCTCATCATTTTCAACGACAGCACGTTTCTCTGCTGCACCTAAGGCTAGAATTGCACCTTGAGGCGGGTTAATAATGGCATCAAACTGTTGAATACCAAGCATGCCTAAATTGGAAATACTGAAACTGCCCCCTTGAAACTCATCAGGTGCCAATTTTCCAGTTTTGGCACGTGTCACCAGATCACGCATATCATTGGAAATTTGCGCCAAAGATTTACGGTTCGCTGCTTTAATAATTGGCGTGATCAGTCCATTTTCGATGGCTACAGCAACCGAAATATCAGCCTGTTCAAACTGTAAAATCTGCTGATTCTCTTCATCAAACTGAACATTAACTTGTGGAACTTTAATCAGTGCAGCAGCAGCAGCTTTAATCAGCATATCGTTAATGGACAGTTTGACTTGCGGTACAGTACTGTTAATTTGCTGACGCAAAGCCTGAACCGACTCAACATTTAAGTCTATCGTTAAGCGAAAATGTGGTGCATTGCGTTTTGCCGCTTGTAGCCGTGCAGCGATTGCTTTACGCATACCATTCATAGCTACGGTGGTGAATTTTGCTGACTCTGTTGGATACGCATACTCAGTATGTTGAGCTTGTACAGGGTTTTCACGTTGATATACAGCTTCAACATCTTCCTTACAGACTCGTCCACGTGAACCCGATACACGACAATCATGCAAATTAATGCCCCATTGTTTTGCCAAACGGCGAGCAACAGGTGTTGCTAGAACATCACTATCATCTGCTTTAGATTTCGCGGCTTTCGTGCTGGCTTGATGACGTACATCTGGCCAAGAACCACCAGCAGCATGAACTGCGGCCTGAATATCTTGAACACTGATACGGCCTTCACGTCCAGAACCTGTAATCTGAGCCAAGTTTACATTATGCTTTTCAGCCAATTTCAAGGCATGTGGCGTTGCAAAAATATCATCGCTTTGTTGGTAGCCTTGTAACTCATCAGGAATAGAATATCCGCCCTGAGTCACCGCTTTTGATCCATTACCAACACTGTTCTGTTTAGGAGCAGCTTGTACTTTGGTTTCAACTTGAGCCACATCGACTTTTTCAGGAACCGCTGCTACCGCTTTATTTTCAGTTACAGCAGGTGTTCCACCTAAGGACTGTGCAAATGCTTCAACTTCTGCATCGGAAACTTGGGCGTCTGCACAAATTGCAATGACTCCTCCTACGACAAGGGTATCACCATCTTTAGCAATAATTTTTCGTAGCAAGCCATCGAAAGGCGCTTCTAGAACATTGACGATTTTTGTGGTTTCAATTTCACAAATTTCCTGTCCTTTACTAAATTGCGTACCTTCCTGAATCAGCCATTGGGCAATCGTGCCCTCTTCCATGGACAAACCCCATTTTGGGATTTCTAAGGTTTTAATTTCGCTCATCCTAAGCCTCCAACGTCTTACGTACAGCTTGTTCGATGCGTTCTACACTAGGTAGCCATTCTTTTTCTAATACGGGTGAAAATGGTACGGGTGAGTGTGGTGGAGTGACTAACTCGATTGGTGCTTTAAGAAAATGAAAGCCTTTCTGTGCAATGAGTGCAGCCACATCATGTCCGAAACCACAACGCGCTGCAGATTCATCTACAATCACCACACGGCCTGTTGAAGCCACTGACTCTAAAATACCGTCTTCATCCAATGGAGAAATGGTTCTAGGGTCAACCACTTCAACCGAAATTCCTTCTTTTGCGAGCTTGTCAGCAACGTCATTAGCACGATGCACCATCAAGCTTAAGGCAATAATGGTGATATCTGTGCCCTCACGGGTGTAATTTGCGACACCAAAAGGAATAGTGTAGGCCTCATCTGGCACTTCGCCCTTAATGTCGTACAACAACTTGTGCTCACAAAAGACTACTGGATCGTCATCTCGAATGGCTTGAATCAACAACCCTTTCACATCATAGGCACTTGAAGGCACCACCACTTTTAAACCAGGCACTGAGGCAAACACGTTATATGGCGACTGAGAATGCTGCGCTGCTGCGGAAAAACCTGCACCGATCATGCCTCGTACAACGAGTGGCGCTTTGGCTTTGCCACCAAACATATAGCGGAATTTAGCCGCTTGGTTATACAGCATGTCATAACACACGCCGTAAAAATCCATGAACATTAAATCTGCCACAGGTCTTAAACCCGTTGCAGCAGCACCTGCCGCCATACCAATAATCGCTGATTCTGTAATTGGCGTATCAATGACTCGTTCAGAACCAAATTCAGTCCATAAGCCTTTGGTTACACCAAGTACACCGCCAAAACCTTCCAGTTTATTGTCATCGGTATTTTTGCCACCATGCCCACCACGAACATCTTCACCGACCACAATGACACTTGAGTCTCGGCGCATTTCTAATTCAATTGCTTCTTTAATCGCATTTCGATAACTTTTATTTGGCATTTTTCTACTATTCCTTTAGTAAGAGACGTAAACATCAGTAAGTAACTGAGAGACTTCTGGGTACTTAGCTGCACGTGCTTTTGCAACGGCATCGTCTACATTGGCTTTAGACTGGGCATCAATCGCATCCATTTTGGCTTCGTCAATTTTATCCTTGACTTTTTCACGGAATATTTTCAATGGGTCTTTATGTTCTTTGACATAATCCAGTTCTTCTTTGGAACGAATAAGCCCCGGATCACCTTCAAAATGTCCATAAAAACGGTTGGTTACTGTTTCAATCACACTCGGGCCTTCACCACGGCGGGCACGTTCAATGGCTTTTTGTGCAACTTCATACACAGCAAAAAAGTCTGTTCCATCTACTTTTTCAGCGGGTAAGCCAAAACCTGCTGCTCGGCCTGCAATGTCTTTACTGCCTACGGCATAATCATGTGCAGTACCTTCACCAAAACCGTTATTTTCAAAAACAAAAATGACAGGAAGCTTTAACACAACAGCCATATTAATGGCTTCAAAAGTTAAGCCCTGATTTGAACCGCCGTCACCAGTAAAAGATAGACCAATCCCACCATTTTTGAGTGTTTTAGCACTTAAAGCTGCCCCAATAGCCAAAGGTGGACCACCACCTACAATACCGTTTGCACCGAGCATGCCTTTATCTAAATCCGCAATGTGCATTGAGCCGCCTTTACCACGACACAAACCATCATCTTTGCCAAAAATTTCTAGCATCATGGCGTGAATGTCACAGCCCTTTGCAATACAATGTCCGTGACCACGATGTGTTGAGGTAATGAAGTCCTTATCTGTTAAATTTTCACAGATCCCTACGGCAACAGCTTCCTCACCGCTATAAAGATGGATGAAACCTGGGATATCACCTGTATTGTTTTCATCGTGAAGTCTATCCTCAAATTCACGAATGTCGCGCATTCTTTTGTATGCTGCTAGCAATTGCTCTTCCGTTAATTGCATATCTTTGTTCCTTATTTACCACGCTTAAAAGAAAATCCCAAATTGAATAACTGGATTTTTAAATCGTATATTTATATAAGAATATTTTCATTTAATTTCATATTAGACTAAAAAAATATAATGCATAAAAACATAAGATAAACATTAAAAACAATGGTTTATAAAATTAAGAAATTTGTAAATTTTTTAATATTATTCAGCTATATACAAAAACAAACCTTTAACCAACCTTTGTTTTATATGATAAGTTTTTTGCCCTGTTTTAATATTATTAATGCATTTAAAGCAGCTTATTTAATATCAGGCTCAATATTAATTATTTTAAACGACGGAGTGTTTGAAATGGATTTAAATAACCCAGTATTAACTGGAAAGAAGCTACGTGGCGCTAAAAAAATGGCGCGTATTCCAATTAAAGTTGTTCCAACGGAAACGATACCGAAAAAGCCAGAATGGATCCGGACTAAAATTAGTCGACCTGAGGAAGTCCAAATCATTAAGGATTTATTAAGACAACAAAAACTACATACCGTTTGCGAAGAAGCAGCTTGTCCTAACTTGCCGCAATGTTTCGGTAGTGGAACAGCAACATTCATGATTATGGGAGATATCTGTACTCGACGCTGTCCATTCTGTGATGTCTCGCATGGCCGTCCTAATATCCTAGATCCTAATGAGCCAAAGCATCTGGCTGAAACAGTCAAGAATCTAAACTTAAAGTATGTTGTGATTACTTCTGTTGATCGAGACGACTTAAAAGATGGCGGTGCACAGCATTTTGCAGATTGCATTCGAGAAATTCGTCAAACTAGTCCAGACACTTTGATTGAAGTTTTGGTTCCTGATTTTCGTGGTCGCGCAGATATTGCACTTAAAATTCTGAGCCAAAACCCACCCGATGTCTTTAATCACAATATTGAAACCGTGCCACGCCTGTATAAAGCCATGCGACCAGGCGCTGACTATCAGCATTCATTGAATTTACTCAAAAAATTTAAACACTACTGTCCCGACATTCCAACCAAATGCGGTTTGATGGTCGGTTTAGGAGAAGTCGAGGCTGAGGTTATTGTGTTATTAAATGATTTGAAAGATTATCAAGTGGACTATGTCACAATCGGTCAATACTTACAGCCATCTAAATCTCATGCGCCAATTCATCGTTTTGTTACGTTGCAAGAGTTTAAGCATTATCAAACACATAGAGAGCGCTTAGCGTTTAAAAATATTTGGAGTGCGCCATTAGTACGATCAAGTTATTTTGCAGACCGTCAGTATCATGGTGAAGCTGTGCCTAGCCCTTACATGAGCGAATGAATTTTCATCCTATTTACGTTTATTAACATTTCAGATGGAAATAGCCATTTTCAGCTCATAAGAACACTTTTAAAGTAACTCAAGGACTGGTAAAGCCATAAGATATGATTTAACCAAGCAAAGATAAAAGCATTTAAAATTGAAGCAAGAAGAAATGACGTAAATGACTATAAATTTGGAAACTCATTTCTAAAATTTAAAAATATTACAGTCTCATCATAAAGGAATATGATATGAACCTGTTCAATACAGCACCTGCAAAAAAGCTGCAAACAACCCATTTAATTAATCAAACTACTGTGCATGCTGCCCCTGTTTTAGCATTTCTATTCAGCATAATTATGCAGATTTACTCAAAATAGCAAATGATTCAGATATGGCGATTGGTCTTACAGATCATCACGGGACTCTCTTGTGGACATGGAGTAGTTCAGCGATGCTTTCTTCTGCTGAACAAGTTCATTTTATTGAGGGCGGACATTGGTCTACACAGGCAGTTGGAACCAATGCGATTGGTATGGTGTTAAACAGCCAAATATCAAGTTGCGTCTATTCTCATGAAAACCAAATGGACAGTGTTAGAGATTGGGTTTGTTATGCCGCACCGATTTGGGACCCAACATCGGGACAATTTCACGGCATTATTAACCTTTCTACAAAATATAAAAAACATACGCCTTTAGGGTTGCTCGCAGTTGAACGCTGTGCAGATTTAATACAGCGTGCCATAAAATTTGAGCAGCAAAATTTTTTGTACATTAAAGCGCTAGGTTCACCTTGGGTTCAATTTAATGGGCAAACTTTAAACTTGAGTCACCGTCAAATTGAAATACTTTGCATTTTAGCTTTGAATCCCCATGGAATTGGCTTAGAAGAGTTACACTATACCCTTTATGGTGAGCGTAGTGTCAGCCTAAAAACCCTAAAGGCTGAGCTTTCACAACTTCGTAGCCTATTACCTCATTCAATTGAAGCTCGCATTTATAGGCTTAGCTGTGAAGTCCAATGTGATTTTTTACGTGCTGAACAATCATTAAATGCAAATCTTATTTCCAGTACATTCTCACTATATAAAGGTAGCTTTCTCTCTAAATCAGAAAGCCCTTTACTCAGCACTTGGAGACATTGTTTTGATGCCCGTTTGAGCCAGTTGATCTATCAAATAAAGGATATCGATCAATTATTAAGAATTATTGGACAAACACATGACCGAATTGATGCGGTACAGCGTTTATTAGAGTTATTACCACAGGACAGTATCCACCGTAATTATTTTTCAAATATGATTTAGATTTGATCTGTTGCTTCAACTCTAAAGTTTTATTGTGAAACAGATTGAAAAGGAAGCTTGATTTTCATACTCCTTTAATGAGAATGTACGATCAAGTCTGAACTAATACAGAATATCGCTTATAAATAAGCTTTTAGTTGTTCAAACAAGTGAGACCACCTCTTTTTGAGTAAACTTTTCTTTATCAATTTTCAGCACGTAGCGGGTATTACGCCCACCACCTTCCAGTTTATACAGCACATCGTTTTCCAAAAGCTCGGTTAGGTGACGTGTTGCTGTAGCCTTACTTACTCCAGTGAGCTTTTGATACTGTGAAGCATTAATTCCTAGAGGGAAATCATTCTCTTCGCCATTGAGTAAGCGATTTAAAACTTTATTCTGGGCTTCATTGAATTCGATATGAGAATAAGTGCTCCAAAATTTCGCTTTAGTGATCGTTCGATCAAGTCGTAGTAAAGACCTATCGATACTTTTTTCTAAGGTGTTTAAAAACCAGACCAACCACTCATTAATTGTATAAGTATCATTCTGGCATTTCTCAAGAACCTCATAATAACTACTACGATTTTCATGAATGGCCACGGACATAGCATATAAACGGATACTTTGGTGATCCATTTGAGCTAATGCTAAATCTGTAATAACACGCGTAATACGACCATTACCATCTTCAAATGGATGTAATGTCACAAACCAAAAATGAGCAAGTGCAGCTCGCAATAACGGATCAAGCATTACATCTTCTCTAGAACTATTGAACCATTCTATAAATTCATTCATTAGTCCCTGTAAATGCTCTCCACCCTCAGGTGCTTCAAAGTAAACCTTGGTAGTAGTACCATAAAGAGAACCACCAACAACCTGCATTGGTGCCTCGTTATCACGAATTTCTCCTACTTTGATTTTTTGCGCAGCATAATCAAAGCGTTCTATAGTTTGAAAAAGCCAGTTATGCCATTGTAATAAGCGCTCCATTGTTAATGGCGCATTATGATTGCTCACTGCATCCATCATGATATTGGCTAAACCTTCATTTTTATCTTGAATGGGTGCAGGATTTTCTTCTGTTACCCCTAAACGCCGAGCTAATGAGGATTTGAGTGAACGAACATTCAACTTCTCATCTTCAATGAGTGAGGATGCGACTAGATTTGTGAGCAGTGTATCTAATGGTAATGCCTCAGCTTCTGGTGATACTTTGCTCTCTCCGACTAATTGACCTATCTTCTTATGAATTAAACGTAATTTTACTGTGACAAGTGCTTCATCCCATTTAAATTTAGTCCAGTTTGCTTTTTGCCATACCCATTTTTTCATAAGCATTCCCCCCTACTGCATGAGTCTATTGTAACACCTATTCGGCTCATTTAGTGAGGAGCTATTAATTCAGTTATTCAGCTCATTTATGACTATTGACCTAATAAAACCTAGATTGTGAGCCGAATAATTGGCTTAAACAGCTCATATAATGAGCCAAATATACAGGTTATTCGGCTCATTTACTTCTTTTAGCCATTAGGTTGGTTATGTCAGCATTAACAGCGATTAAATATAATCCACACATTGAAGCTTTATATCAACGATTATTAAGCCAGGTTAAAAATAAAATGTGTGCTTTAGGTGCTGCAATGCGCAAGCTTATACATCTGTGTTATGGCGTTTTAAAACATCAGACTGCCTATCAAAGAGATTATTTATTGGTCGAATAATATCAAAACCTGATTGACTACCAAGACGCTATCTCATCTCAGAATATTGAGTCTCCGACAAACCTGGTACGGTTCACTATAGGGTTCTTGTTTTATCTAGTTGTGGATTGATTGCTGCGCTTTTGACAGTCAATCTCATAGTCTAGTTTGAATAAAAACTTATCTATGTACCTTCAATTTTAAGCATGGTTTGATTCTCTCTTTTCAAATAAATGGCCATGCAATACTCAGTAAAAATAATAGCCCTAATACGGTGCAACTAATTTGCCAAAAACGCAAAGGATCTCGTTCAATGATTGCTGGTGGTTTAGAGTTTAATAATTCTTTGGAAGGATGCATTAGATTATGAATGAGTTCAGATAAGGCCTCAAAACGATGGGTCGGTTCAATACTCAGCGCTTGGCCTAAAATTTTATCTAACCATATAGGTAAATCAGGCCGATATTTCCTGATGGAATAGTATTGAACTTTTTTAAGCTGCTTTAAACTGTTACAGCGAGCTAAATCTGTCCCATAAGGTAATTGTTTGGTCAGTAAATAATAGGCCATTACCGCCAAAGAAAATTGGTCTGAATGTACAGATGGCGAATGATCAATAAAATACTCCGGTGCCATAAATGCTAAGGTTCCGAGTGGTCGATTCGCATTTTTAGGATTAATTTCGACCAGGCCTCTTACTGCTGTTGAACCATAATCAATCAGTTTAATTTTCATGGCACTTTCTGTATTTAAAACAATGATGTTTTTTGGCCGTATATCCTGATGCAGCATCTCCAGCCGGTGCATTGCATTTAAAGCCAAAGCTGTTTGTTGCAAAATTGGTAAAATCTCATCGAGATTTAAAGGCTTTTCCTGGAGATGCAGCCATTGAGCCAAAGTTTCACCCTGTAAATATTCATAACATTGGAATAAATATTTTTTCTCAGTGTTATGTGGATAACACTGCATCAGGTTGTCATGCTTCAGACGTTTTGATACCCAATCTTCGAGTTGAAATTGCTCTACGGCATACTTATCTTGCTGTAAATCTACCCCCAAAGTTTTTATAACCAAAGGCTGCTGCTGAGTATCGTGTGCCAAATACAGGCAACTGCGATGATTTTGGTGCAAAATCTTATCAATCACATAGCCTTCAAAAACTTCACCTTTACTGAGCTGTTGTGGAAATACATAATCCTGCTGAATATGAAACTGATTCAGTTCAGGCAACTGTTCTACACGGATCACCTGGAAACTTAAGTTATCATCACTGCCCTGTTCTAAAGCTTTTTCAACTAATCCTTTGGCAAGTTGATTTAAATCTGCATCTATTAAAGTTAAATCTAATAATTGTTGATCTGTGACAAATTCATAGACCCCATCGGTCATTAGTAAAAAAATATCTTTTTCTTTGAGTTCAATATTTCGATAATCAATTTCAATACGATAATCCGCACCTAAGGCTCGACTAAGATAATGCTCTTTGGAAGACAACCAGACACGATGATCATGGGTTAGTAATTCAATTTCATGATCGCGAATGCGGTAAATACGACTATCACCAACATGAAAAACATGGGCTTGTTGCTGTTTTAAAATCAGTGCAGATAAGGTACAGACATACCCTCGGTCTTTATCAAAACGTCCTTGACTTTGTTGAGTCTGTGCATAAAGCCATGAATTGGTCGCGCGGATCACTCGTTCTGCTGAAGTCTGTGTACTCCAGGCATCTGAAGTAGAATAATAATCAGATAAAAAACTACCAACGGCTGTTTCTGCTGCAAGATGACTGACATTACTGCTACCGATTCCATCCGCTATAACACATGCAATACCTTTCTGTTTCAGCATATGTCCTTCGGGCAGATATACTCCATGGAAATCCTGGTTCTGTTGTTTAACTCCGGCAGTAGAATATTGCCCAATACTGACTTTTAATGTTTTTTTCATGCTGAAAGCTCAAAAAGGGATCTATATGATCCCTTTATAAAATGATGAATGTTAAAATTCTTTTTTAACACCAGTACGGACATGGGTGGTATAAAGTGCCAGACCTGTTAATGCCAAACCACCCACCAGATTACCTAAAGCAACCGGCAGTTCATTCCATAGGAAGTAGTCAGCAATCGAGAAGTCACCGCCCATCATCATGGCAAATGGGAACAGGAACATGTTCACGACAGAGTGCTCAAAGCCCATGGCAAAGAACAGCATAATTGGCATCCACATGGCAATAAATTTGCCACTCACCGTAGTAGACATCATCGCGCCAATGACACCTAATGACACCATCCAGTTACACAGCATGCCACGGATAAAAATAGTCATCCAGCCGGCGAATCCGTATTCGGCATAACCTAATGTCCGCTCCTCGCCAATATGCGCAATTTTTACGCCGACAGGGTTTGGATCCGCTGCAAAACCCATGGTATAAACCGCTGCCATGAGCACCGCAACGACTAAACAGCCTGTAAAGTTCCCTACAAACACCAAGCCCCAGTTTTTTAGAATACGTCCCCATGTCACCCCTGGGCGTTTATCTAGCCATGCCAGCGGCGTAAGTACAAACACCCCAGTTAATAGGTCATAGCCCAATAAATACAACATACAAAAACCAACTGGAAAGAGGAGCGCACCAATCAATGGTGATCCTGTTTGCACGGCTATGGTAATGGCAAATACCGCTGCCAAGGCCAGAATGGCCCCTGCCATAAAGGCACGAATCAATACATCACGGGTTGCCATATGCAATTTGGATTCACCCGCATCTACCACTTTTTTTGCAAACTCTGCAGGAGCAAGATATGCCATGTTGTCGTCCTCTTTTTCAATATACAGACCTGTTTTTCAAAAAAAAGACGCCTAAGATCAATGAAGACCTTAGGCGCCGTTGCCTTAAATGCTTGAACAGTTAATGGTGAATGGCGTCATTGCCATATATCTCAAAGTACAAGCAAAATCTATGCCATAAAAAATTATTAATCTTTTAATTATTCACTATCTTATTGAGCATAAATTTTAAAATGATAATTGGCATGATATCTGCATCATCTACTCCGCATAACAATTTGTTTAAGAATCATTTGGAGAGGATTATGATTACCCATCGTCAACAAGTAACTGACATGATCATTTCAGCGAAAGTTTTAAAATCAATTAAATGGTCAGATGTCGCCAAAGAAATAGAACTTTCTAAAGAATGGGTAACCGCTGCATGTTTAGGTCAGATGGCTTTTAATAAAGAACAGGCAGAAAAAATCGGTCAGATTTTTGGCTTAAGTAATGAAGCTGTCGCATGGCTACAAATCGTGCCATACAAAGGTTCATTGCCGACCAGCGTGCCTACTGATCCCTTAATTTATCGCTGGTATGAAGTAGTGAGTGTTTATGGTTCGACCATTAAAGAACTGATTCATGAAGAATTCGGAGATGGGATCATGAGTGCTATTGATTTTAGTATGGATATCCAACGCGAAGAAAATCCGAATGGTGACCGGGTAAATGTCGTATTGTCTGGCAAGTTTTTACCTTATAAAACCTATTAATTTGTCTTGTCCTGAAATAGATTGACAGTATTCCACTTCAAACCGAGTTAAGCAATTAGCTCGGTTTTAGTTTGCTCATACGTCTGATTCGGGGTATTCATATTTAAACTTAAATCTGGTCTATAGCAATTATAAATCATGATAGATTCCGCAATTAAGTGATCTAACTCCTTCATGGTTTGACATCGTGTAGTTAAAAACTCCTGCTTTAATATTCCATTAATCCGCTCTGCTAATGCATTCTGGTATGAGAAACACTGTTTCGCAAGTGCGCCATCTGTCATAGAAGGACATACCCTATAAGGATAATGCCACCTTTCACAAAGCAACAAGGCTTCAGAAGTTGATACGTTGTGCAGGCCATTACATTGTCCCCATTCAGAACGAACTTCGACCAGCTCACCATCCTGAATCCCGTATTTCAGTGCATCATTCGAATGAATTTCACAATACGGTTCGGCACGATGTGTACTGAGATGGGCAGATAATCCAGTGCGGCTCATAGCAGGCTCATGATTTTTTCGATCTGGGCAAATTTCTGAAAAAATAAGGTTAATTTTTCAATAGTAATCCCGGTTCGTTGAGCCACGCTTTCAATCGATGACTCTGTTGAGCTGCTGGCAAGTGCCTGCTCCAGACCTTGAGTATGTTGGGTAATAAAATCCAGATCGGTATAGCTATTTTGCTGAAGATATTGCAACAAGCCATTAAACAGCGCGACATCCTGACCTGGTAAAATGGGTAAGTGTAAATCTGCCGCTTCACAGGTTGCAGTAAAGCGTGGATCAATCACCACTACAAATAAATCCCGCTCTTCTTTGGCTTTCATGATGCGCTGATAAAGCACCAGATGGCACCAGGCAGTATTGGAACCCACCAGAACCACCATTTCTGTCTGCTCAAAGTCTGTGTAGCTGGTATGTGCTGCCACAGCAGATGACATGCACAGCCTTGAATTGGTATCAATATTGGCAGTACCGAGATAACCTTTTACAAATTTGTTCACCACATAATAGTCTTCAGTCAAAAGCTGGCCGGAGACATAAAAGGCGATGCTGTCGCGCCCATACTGATCAATACATTGCTGAAATTTATTGGCAATACTTGAAATGGTATGATCCCAAGTACTTATTTGCCGCTGTTCATTTCGACCTGTCATCGGATGCAGAAGCCGGGTTTTTAGGCTAAGTGTATCGGCAAGATGACTGCCTTTAATACACAACTTGCCCAAGTTCGCCGGATGCTGAACATCGCCTTCAATCTCAACCTTTTCACCCGTCGGGGTTTGGCTTACGTGCGCAATGACGCCACAGCCTACCCCACAATAAGGACAGGTCGTCTGAGTAGTTTTTATTTGGGATTCAGTAGAGCTATGTAGTTCCATAACCGGAATACTATTCATTGCTGCTGTGCTCCTTAATCATCCAAATTCACTTGTTTCACCAAATCTCTGATATCTAGCTTTTACAGGTTTGATTTAAATTTTTTCTATGTCTCAAATGCTTTAATTCTCCCCAACCCTCCTTTAGCAAAGGAGGGAGGTTCCCTTTATCCAAGAGGAGTTGGAGGAGATTTATCCGATTACCCTGCCTTTTTGAATGCAAAATCCCGACCAAAAAGCAGTTTGCTGCGGATATTGCTAATTGGTGTCTGGTCCGCAATCAGTTCTGCATACCAAGCCCCATCTTCAGTATCGCCAAATAGCACCGCACCAATGACTTTTTCCTGCTGGATGATGATCCGTTTATAAATCTGACGTTTTTCATCATTCAGCACGATATCTTCAAAATCATCCTGAGGTTCAAAATTTCCGGCCGAGAAGACATCACATCCACTGACCTTGAGTTGGGTCGGAACAGTCGGTGCCTTAAAGGTCAGTCGGCCATGTTCAGCCAGATGCGTCGCACAGATAAAGGCTTGTCCCCATAGGGGTTCAACCAATCCAAAGGTCTGACCACGATGCTCAATACATTCACCCACTGCATAAATACTCGGGTCATAGGTTTGCATGGTGTCATTCACCAGTACTCCACGATTGCAGCGCAAGCCAGCCTGTTCAGCCAGAGTTTTATTTGGTCGAATCCCGACGGCAAAAACTACCAAATCAGCATCCAGCACTGTCCCGTCTTTTAAACGCAGTTGAGTCACGTGGCCGTCTATACCGAGCAGCTCTTCGGTGTTGGCTTCAGTGATGATTCGGATGCCTTTATCTTCAATTGATTTTTTCAGCATTTGACTGGCTTTCATATCCAGTTGACGATCCATAATACGGTCCATCAGATGCAGCACAGTTACATTCATCCCCTGCTGCTTCAGTCCATAAGCTGCTTCTAGACCCAGCAACCCACCTCCAATCACGACGGCATTTTGCTTGGTTTTGCAGTAATCCAGCATGTGGTTAACATCCTGAATATCCCGGAAGCTAATCACGCCTTCAAGTTCAGCACCTGAAATTGGTGGTATAAAGGGTTTGGAACCAGTAGCGAGGATCAGACGATCATAAGCAACGATTTCACCTTTTTCGGTATGAACCTGCTTACGTGAACGGTCGATAGAGCTGGCAGCATCTCCAGCGATGAATCGAATGCCTTTTTCGGCATACCAGTCGGCTGAATGCAGCATAATTTCTGCAAAGCTTTTCTCACCAGACAATACCGGTGACAACATGATCCGATTGTAATTGCCCCATGGCTCTTCCCCAATCACGGTAATGTCATAACGATCTGGCGCCATATCCAGCAAGTCTTCCAGACAGCGCATGCCCGCCAGCCCATTTCCGACCAGTACCAGTTTTAAACGCTCTGTGTTCTGACCATTACTGGAAATATAGGTCTTTTGTGGAGTCGGACTCACCAGAACTTTGCCATTTTCAATTCGGGTTGGAAATACCAGTAATTTCTGGTCTTGCTCTTCCAGACAACGGCCGGTCACCAGACTGAAATGCTGCTTATAAATTGGGGATGCGACTACACGCTCACCTTGCAGATCACCCAGAATGCCACGTGCCATGACATTGGCCAGACTAAATGGATCTTGATTGCTGAGCGCATACACCCGCTGTTCCTGACCCACGCGAAAAATTGCAATCTGCTGATCTTCAATCAGGGCTGCCACACCGGTATTCGGGGTAATCTCATCCAGATTGCAGACTTCGTACCAGTTCAGTTCGTTTATGTCTTTTAAAATTGTCATTTTCATTCTCCCTGACTGTGGTATTTAGGCTTCAACCACTGGAATACGGTTTAAATCACGTTCAGCTTCTGTCTTTGGACGAATCTGGCCACGTACAGGCGCAAACTGAATATTCGGGTCATTCTGCTCAGCTGCTTTGGCATTGATAAAAGTCTTAAAGCGTTTGCGTACTTCAGGATCTTCAATCGCGGTGCGCCATTCATCCTGATAAGTGCCAATCACATGCTGCATACGGCTTTCCAGTTCAGCAGCAATACCCAGTGAATCATGCACAATGACATCTTTCAGATAGTCCAGCCCACCTTCCATATTGTCACGCCATACGCTGGTGCGTTGCAGACGATCTGCTGTCTGGATATAGAACATAAAGAAGCGGTCGATATATTTGATCAGTGTGGAAGTATCCAGATCCGAGGCGAGTAGTTCAGCATGGCGCGGTTTCATACCGCCATTGCCACATACATATAGATTCCAGCCTTTTTCGGTGGCAATGACACCGACATCCTTGCTCTGTGCTTCTGCACATTCACGGGTACAGCCAGATACTGCCATTTTGGTTTTATGTGGTGAACGCAGGCCTTTATAACGATTCTCCAGGAAAATCGCCAAGCCGACAGAATCATCGACTCCGAAACGGCACCAGGTACTACCCACACAAGATTTCACCGTACGTAAGGATTTGCCGTAGGCATGTCCGGACTCGAAACCGGCATTGATCAGTTTTTCCCAGATTTCAGGCAGCTGATGTACCTGTGCACCAAACATGTCAATTCGTTGTCCGCCTGTGATTTTGGTATATAGACCATAATCTTTGGCGATCTGACCGATGGTAATTAGGCCATCCGGGGTAATTTCGCCGCCTGCCACACGTGGCACAATCGAATAAGAACCATCTTTCTGGATATTGCCGAGATAGTAGTCGTTGCTATCCTGCAAACCGGCATGGCTAGGTTTTAGGACAAAGTCATTCCAACAGGATGCCAGAATATTGGCTACAGTCGGTTTGCAGATATCACAGCCCATGCCGTGCCCATGTTGCTGAATCAGGTCAGAGAATGTCTTGATCTCATGCACGCGTACCAGGTGATACAGTTCCTGACGTGAATAGGCAAAGTGTTCACACAGGTGATTGTTCACCGTGACACCCTGACGCTGTAATTCAGATTTGAGAACCTGCGTTACCAGTGGCGCACAGCCACCGCACGCAGTTGCAGCCTGCGTGCATTTTTTCAATGCACCCAATGAAGTTGCACCGCCATCAATGGCTGAACAGATATCAGCTTTAGAAACGTTATTACATGAACAGATGGTCGCACTGTCAGGCAATAAATCGATGCCACTGCCACCTGATTTGGAGGTTGACTGATCAAAGCCCGGCATGATCAGGCTTTCCGGTTGCTCCGGTACAGCCAGACCATTCAGCATCATTTGCAGGAGATCACTATATTCTTTGGCACAGCCCACCAGCACCGCGCCCAGCAGCCTGGTCTTATCTGCTGACACCACGATTTTTTTATAAACCTGCGCGGTTTCATCAGCATAGAAATAGCTCAAAGCACCTGGGGACATGGCATGTGCATCACCAATAGAAGCAACATCCACGCCCATCAGTTTGAGCTTGGTACTCATGTCCGCACCAGCGAATGCATGACTTTCTTGGCCTAGGACATGTTTTGCCGCGATCCGCGCCATGTCATAGCCTGGTGCAACCAGACCATAAATTTTATTGTCCCAAAGTGCACATTCACCAATGGCATAAATGTCCGGATGTGAGGTCTGGCAATAATCATTAATGATAATGCCGCCACGCTCACCAATCAGTAAACCACTTTGGCGCGCCAGTTCATCACGCGGACGAATGCCGGCCGAGAACAGGATGATATCGGTTTCAAGCACCGAACCATCTCCGAACTTCATTACATGCTGAGTGCTGTCACCATCTTCAATACTTGACGTGGCCTTTTGAGTATGTACCTTGACACCCAGGTCTTCAATTTTAGAGCGCAGTATCTGGCCGCCCAGATCATCAATCTGCACCGCCATCAGACGCGGAGCAAATTCTACGACATGGGTTTCCAGATTCAGATCTCGCAGGGCTTTCGCTGCTTCCAGCCCTAGCAAGCCGCCGCCAATCACTACGCCAGTTTTGGCATTCAGACTGGCTGCACGAATGGCATCCAGATCTTCAATGGTACGATAAACAAAGCAATTCTGACGGTCATTGCCCGGGATTGGTGGCACAAAGGCATAAGAACCGGTAGCGAGAATCAACTTGTCAAAACTCAGCACATCACCCTGGCTGGTGGTGACGGTTTTATGGAGCTGATCAATTTCAACCGCTTTAGTATTAAGTCGCAAATCAATGCCATAAGCATCGGCAAAATCACTACGACACAGACTCAAATCCTTGACCGACTTGCCGCTGAAATATTCGGTCAAATGTACCCGGTCATAAGCTAAATGTGGCTCTTCTGCCAAAATGGTCAGCTCAATGTCATCACCGGCCTGTTCCAGTACAGATTCGATGAATTTATGCCCCACCATGCCATGCCCAATCATGAGAATTTTCATATCTGCACTCCAACTATTGTTTTTTTAAAGATGATAAAAAGCCACATATCACGTCTAGGCATTGATATGTCTGCTGATTGAATATGTTGTAAATACCGCGACCCAGCACTTTGTAATGCTGGAGGAAGGGTTGAAACGCTTGTGCGTTTTGTATTGCTGAACAACTGACCATGTCATTTATCCTGTGCTGAACGAAATACCAATCACATTTTTTGAAAATGCAATTACGATCAGAACGGACATCGTTGGCCGTTGTTAGTATTGAAAGTCATCTTTGACGATTTAATAAATGCAGAAACCGTGCCAACTTTTTTAATAGAAAAATGCCTTGTTTCAGGCAGATGATCTACCTAAATGCTTCATTTTGATCAGCTATCAGCTGAAATCCCTAAAGCTGTGCACTAAATTGAACAGAAAAACGAAATTTTATGCACCAATTTAATGGCATGTTTTTTGCTTTAATCCTGCTTGAATATTCCTTAGGCCTTACTTGAAAATATTCCATGTCCAAATTACGAATTGCTCTTATTGATGATGATCTGGAGCGTGCCCAATTCATCCAGGAATCCCTGCTTTTACATGATTTTCAGGTGGTGGCCTGCTTAATCCTGAATGACCTGAATATGGTACATGTCAAAGGCATTCATGCAGATGTGATCCTGTTGAATATGGATCATCCGCATCGGGATATTATTGAAAGTTGTGTCAGCCAATATGAACTCCCGACCGTGCTGTTTACCCAGAACTCCAATAAAGACACCATCAAGAGTGCGATTGATGCCGGAATCACGGCCTATATTGTCGATGGTATTGATCCCACCAAACTAGAAAGCATTCTGGAAATTTCAATTGAACAGTTTCGCAAGCATAAAAAGCTGCTGAATGATTTAAAAGAAACCCAGGACAAGCTGATTGATCGTAAAGATATTGATAAAGCCAAAGCACTGCTCATCCAGCTACATGCCTTAACGGAAGAACAAGCCTTTGCTTTATTGCGTAAAAATGCCATGAGTCACCGGATTACCATTGGTGAAATGGCTAGACGCTTACTGGATGCACAGAAGCTGTTATTGGGCCAATAAGGAAAAGCATATGTCCACATTAGAAAAAACTGAACTCAATATTGGCTATATTCCTTTACTTGATTGTGTTGCCATTCTCTGGGCCGAAAAACAGGGGTATTTTTCCGAGCAAGGATTAACCATCAATTTAATCCGTGAAGCCTCCTGGTCAAGTTTGCGTGACCGTCTGGCCTATGGCTTTCTGGATGCTGCACATTGTCTGTCCGCCATGTTGCCCGCTGCTGCCTTGGGCACAGACCAGTTACAGGTAACTTTGCAAACCCCTCTAGTACTGAGCGTGAATCAGGCTTTTATTAGCCTGCGCCAAGATCTGTGTTATGAACTCGGCATCCAGCCAGGGGATGATGAAAAAAGTACCTCAAGGAAACTGGTACTGGCTTTACAACAGGATCATCCCATCAATCTGGCCTATGTCTATAAATATTCGATTCACCATTACTGCTTAAAAGAATGGTTGGCGCTAACCGATCTACAACTGGCCAAGAATATCCAGCTGATGACCTCTCCACCGCCTTCCATGGTAAAAGGAATCGCAGAACAGGTATTTGATGGTTTTTGCGTGGGAGAACCCTGGAATATTCAGGCCAAACTTGAAGGCTATAGTTTTATCGTTGCGGCGAGCCAGAATGTCATTCCAAAAGTTGCCGATAAAGTCTTAGCCATGACCCAGGAATGGGCAGAACAGCATCCATTTACCGTAGAGGCAGTGGTCAAGGCAGTACAAAAAGCGCAGGATGATTTAAAGCAGTGCAGTGATTTATCAGAAGTATGGGACATGCTGGTAGACTATCAGATTATTCAGTTTGAATGTTCCGCCCAGCGGCATGTCTATGACTTTTATAAGATTAAGAATATCATCCGGAATTTTGTTGGGGAAAGTGCCGAACCGAAAGTCGATGATTTTATCTGGCTCCTGCAGCAGATGGATAAATGGGAAAATATTGAAATGACCGCAGCCAAAAAAAAACAGATTGCGCAATCCTGTATTTATCAGCAAGAAGTGACCGTTGTTTAAAATATTATCTATTCTCATAAAAAAAGACCCAGAAAAATTTTGGGTCTTTTAGATTTAACGTTTTATTTAGCTGAATGCCTGTTGTAAACCCAGTACGGTTCAGTTAGCATTAACACTTAGGTTGTCAGTGAATTGATGTTGTGTAATAGCCCCCAATTAAAACGGACACTTCTCAATTAAGACCTAGTCAATTGTGGTTGAACTGTGTAATCGCTTGAGATGGAGAATGACGTTCATCCTGCTTTTCAGCAGTTATAGTGATGATTGGCAGTTGAAATATTTCTAAATGTACTCCTGTTCCAGCAGCAGAGCTATGTTGTACATTCAAACCATAAATTAAATTGATCGACAATCGCATCTGCAGTAATAACAGAAATAGAGGCAGGCGCTTTTTGTAGACGATCTGTACCCAAGCCCTCAGTCTTTACTGTAGAACTTAAGTACGGCGTTGTTTCATTGGCTGTAATGACAATCGTATCAAGTTGTTGAACGCCATTTTCTGCATAAACCAAAGGTGCCCAACACAGCGGTGACAGAATGATGGTTTTTAAAAACGCAGTTAATACATTCTGTTTGAATTTACGATTGTACATACGAAACCTTGCATTAAAATAAGTAGTGATGCTTGAGGCATTTAGTTGTGCAGATTATGACAATTCGCGTTGAATTAATCGAGTAAAAGTCTGGGTAAATTGCTGTCCTTGCTCTGCAAAAAACCAATTTACATGCCCAACAATCCAATCATAATAAGCAGTATCGGCATGTTTCAGGTTTTGGGTAATTCCGACAAAATATTCAAGCTCTGAAAATGCGAAATCCAAATGCACAATTTTTAGCAACTCTGGCAAAATACTAAAGTCTTGTTGTGGATGTATTTCTGCAAAATACGCTTGTAAAAACGCGCTTAAACCCGCTTCGTCAATATTGATTTGTGATGTATGTTCTAAAGCCAGCCAATCTATAAAGTTACGCTCAATCGTGACCGCAAGGTCATAAAGCGCTGAATTTCGATCTGATAAACCAAAATCAATTACCGCTGTAATATTGGCATCGGCACTTTGCGCAGACCAAAACAGATTGGAAGCATGCAAATCATTATGCGTCCAAATTTTAGTGGTCTGCTGCAATATATGCTTAATTTTATGATGCGTCTGAGATACACGCTCTAAAAAAACGGCGTCTAAGTTTTTATCGGCAAAATAACGGCTCAATTCAGGGCTATTTTGAATACGTTGCTGAATAGCCGTTACAATATTTTCACTTTCTAAAAGCTGCTGATTCGATACCAAATAACGCGCCGATCTGCCATGTAACTCAGGAAAATCCTGCATGGCGACATGCAATTTGGCAAGCAAACTTCCCACTTTTGCAGCATGTTCTGTATAGAAAAACGGCGTCCAAGATTGCTGATCGACATATAAGTCAAAACCTGCTGCTTTTTCGTAGACTTCATAAGTCCAGTCGCCCATTTCTAAAGCGGTCAGTCCGCAATTCGAGGCAATTAATGTCGCAACAGGAATGTTTTTACTGGCTAAATGTCGCAAAAAAGCATGCTCTTGCAAAATATCTTGCGCATTACGAAATGAACGATGACTGCGTTTAATGAAATACGAGCGACTTCCTATTTTATCTGTACTGACTGCATCCTGCGTGACATCAATCACTGCGGCAGATGAAAATGGGCGCGGACTGCACCACAAAATTTGAATATTCCCTTGCAAACATGGGTAATACGGTTGCAGGTTGTGTAATTCTGAGACAGTCAGATGTGCCCAATCTTTATGTTCCCAGTCATTCCCCATGCCATGACCTAAATCATGTGTGATTGTGGTCATTTTAGATATTCCTTAACTTGATCAGTATTGTGTAATCGTATATTTCCCATCATCCATCTCAAACAACCATTTTTTAGATGAATATTATCTATTTAATTAACTGTTTTGGCTTGTCGTAAACGTAAATTGACTTCATCTACAATCTGATCTAAACCCGTGTCATAAGCGGCTTCACTCACAAAAGACACCATATTTTGCGTAACTTGCGGTAAATTGTAATCTGCATACCATGACAATGAATTCACTTCTATTTCACGTTCACCCTGCAAAATCACGAATCTTCTTTGCATCCAAGCCTGCAAATTTTCACCCGTATAGGCATCATAAAAAATAATATCGGTCAGATAAAAATCTTTCATCATGTAGGAGTAAGCCACGCTATTTTCTTCTGGCTCATAATTAAAAAAAGGTGTGGTGGTCAGATGAAACTCAACCAGAAAATGACGTTTTAAACGATGATTTTGATATTCCGCTTTGACTTTAATCGGGCAACTGATTTGCGCAAAGTCAATTTCATGTTCAGTATTTTGCTTAAAATATTCAGCCAAAGACCAAACCTGATGTTTAATGAAATCCTTCATTAAAAACTCAGGTTCAAGTTGTGAATTAATTAATCCCAACAGTAAAGATTCAACTTCTTCTTTCGTTAAATAAATGTCTTCAACAATATGCATGCCAATCTCTAAATATGCTGCTGCGATAGAAAAATCCTAACGGAAAGGCTTGTGTTTGTATAGCTATGCAATCGTAGAGTGTGATCTATATCTAGCAATCAATTATCCACGTAGATTGAATCTTAATCACATTTTCAGCTATGCTATAAAAACATCAAATTTCACTTCAAACACGCCTCGTTGCGTAGGAGTAATCTCATGTCTAAGAAGTTACCTATTTACTTCTCTGACGCTGCTTGGGCGTCATTACAAAAAATCATGGGTGCGGATGGTAAACCCAGCCCTAGCCTGAATGCCCTGCTTGAACAAATTGAATTGCTGAATCAGCATGATTTTCAAGCGCTTGCTAAAAGAAAAACACTGCATCTTCCCGTAACGATAGAATCCATTCCTGCAGGTTTTCCTTCGCCTGCTCAAGACTATATTGATAAAAATATTGATCTGAATGAATATCTTATTTCTAATGAAAATGCGACCTTTTTAAATGTAGTTCGCACCACCTCTATGGTGAATGCAGGGCTTGAATACGGCGATATTGTACTGGTAGATCGCAGTAAAGAAGCCAAACACCGCAGCATTGTGGTTGCATTAATCGACCAAAAAGACCTGACTATTAAACGCTTGATGATTACAGCCAAAATGTCTAAAAGTGAATTGGCCGAACATTTTGGTGAAGACTACGACCCTGCCACTTTGCCCGAAGCTTGGCTCAAGGCAGAAAGCCCCGACTACGACAGCATTTACCTGAAAGATGGGCAAACTTTTGAAGTGTTTGCCGTGGTCACGTGGAATTTAAAAAACCTGATGGTTTAAACCCACAATAACGCATAAAAAAGCCGAATAAGTAGAATAGTCATGAAAGCTTTAGAGCAAGTTTTTGCGCTCATTGACATTAATAATTGTTATGTGAGCTGTGAGCGGTTGTTTCAACCACACCTGAATCATCGTCCTGTGGTGGTGCTTTCCAATAACGATGGCTGCGTGGTGTCACGTTCCGAAGAAGCCAAACGACTTGGCATTAAAATGGCTGTGCCCTTTTACCAAGTTCAAGAATTAATTCAACAACATGATGTTGCGGTCTTTTCAAGTAATTATGCGCTCTATGCAGAAATGTCCAGACGTTTTAATAATATTATTCAAGAATTTGTCAGTGCCAAAGATGTTGAAATTTATTCGATTGATGAAACTTTTATTGAGTTGAGTTCATATTCTCAGCGCGATTTAAACGCACTTGCACAGGAAATTAAAACAACCTTGTGGAAATGGCTGGCTCTTCCTGTTTGTGTTGGTATTGGTCAAAGTAAAACTGAAGCCAAACTAGCCAATCATCTTGCTAAGCGAAACCGCTATTTCAACGGCGTATGTAATTTACTGGATATGGATTTATGCAGCAAAGAAGCCTTGTTTCAACACATTGATGCCGCTGAAGTCTGGGGTGTGGGACGCAAAAACGCTAAAAAATTACAATCATTGGGTATCCGTTCTGTATTTGATCTAGCAACAAGCAATCCAGACCAAATGGAGCGCCAATTTTCTATTTTGATGAAAAAAACCATTCTTGAACTCACAGGTACAGCATGTATTGAACTGGAGCACAATACCGTAAGTAAGCAGCAAATCATCAGCTCACGTTCTTTTGGGCAGCGTGTAACAGATATTCATGCGCTTTCAGAAGCTTTGAGCGATTATTTACAATCTGCTGTGCAAAGGCTCAGAGCTGAAAAAAGTTTATGTGGTTGTATGATCATTTTTGCGCAATCTAACCGTTTTGATCCGCGCCAAGTTTTTTACAATCAATCGGTCACTATTGCTTTCAATGAGCCAACAGATTCTGCTTTGCTCATGAACAAAGCCATGATGAAGCATGTGACAACGCTATTTCAGGAAGGGATTGCCTTTAAAAAATGTGGTGTGATTTTAACGGGACTTGAACCCAAACAAAGCTATATTCACGACCTGCTTACAGATACTGACGCCATTGAAAAACAGGAACAATTACAGCAAGTGTTGGATACCGTGAAAAATAAATTTGGTGTGCAAAAACTCGCCATTGGAGCATGTAAATTGCAAGATCGAACTTGGGCGATGCAGCGCAGCCATTTAAGCCCGAATTATTTTAGCTGGGAAGGTTTATTGGCGCTTGGTGATTAGCAGTTATTTGATTGGGCTAAAAAAGCTCACAATATGAGACCTAATTTAATGCTTAAAAGTACTACAAAGTAGTATACAATTAAACACTACAAAGTAGTATAAAGGTGTTTGATGTATACCATCTGTGAGACTACTTTTTTACCAATGAATATCCCTACTATTGGACTGAAGAACAATACAATGACTTTAAAATTTTCATTGCCGAGAACCCTACAGCAGGAGATGTAGAACCTGGTACTGGCGGCGTTCGTAAAATTCGATGGGGTGGAAAGAGTAAAGGTAAACAAGGTGGTGTTCGTGTAATTTATTACAACCGTTTAGCAAATGGCGAAATTTGGTTATTGACCTTATATAGTAAAGACACAATTACCCAACTTGAGAAAAAGACACTTAGACAATTAGCGGAGTTACTGAAATGAGTCGTTTATTAAGTGACAAAGGATTGGAAGCTCGAGAAGCAAAACGAGACTTAAATGTTGAATTATTAGAAGGCGTTAAACAAATGCTTGCTAATAATGCAGCAAGAAAAACTGTGATCAATGAAACAGATGTTGCTTTAGCACGAAGAAAGTCTGAACTCACTCAAGATCAATTTGCTAAAATTTTAGGTATCTCTAAACGTACATTGGAATCTTGGGAGCAAGGTGTTAGAAGACCTTCAGGAGCAGCTCAATCACTGATTAAATTGTTTATTTTAGATCCTCAATTTGTTCGTGACCATCTCGCTTAAATGAAATAGCCCTCAACAACGAGGGTTATTATTTTGCCTTTCCTATAGCAACAGCAAATCTTAGATAGCATTTGAAATGCAACACCATGTTGTTGCCATAATACCTGACTCGGACTTTTAAAGCCGAGTCTTTTTCTTGGACGGTGATTCAAATCAGAACAGCGTTCTACTTCTGCAAGATTAGTCTTTATTCAGCCCAACAAACTTGGCACGTGCTTTATGCAGTTTTTTGTAGCTGTCGATTAAACGTAAATGACGATCTAAACCTTCAAGCTGCATATTGGTTTCGGCTAGACCATAGAAACGTACTGTGCCTTCAACAGAACCCATGACTGCATCCATACGTTCATTGCCAAACATACGGCGGAAATTGACAGCATAATCGGCAATATCCATTTCATCATCTAAAATAACTTCAAGCACGACATTCATACATTGATAGAACAAGCCACGTTCTACGGTATTGGTGTTGTATTGTAAGAATGCTTCGACTAAATCTTTAGCTTCTTCAAACTGTTCTAATGCCAAATAAATCAACAATTTTAATTCGAGGATGGTGAGCTGCCCCCAAACGGTATTGTCATCAAATTCAATGCCAATTAAGGTTTTGATTTCGGTATAGTCATCTAGCTCACATTCTTCCAAACGCTCAACTAAAGCTTCAAGTTGCTCATCATCCAAACGGTGCAGATTTAAAATGTCTTCACGGTACAGCAAAGCTTTATTGGTATTATCCCAAATCAGGTCTTCTACCAAATACACTTCTGAATAATCAGGGACTAAAATTCGGCAAGCAATCGCACCTAAATGTTCATAAATCGCCATATAAGATTCTTTGCCCATTTCTTCTAAAATCGCAAATAAAGCCTCAGCTTCTTCGACATTGCTATATTGACCATTGTTGGTGAAATCCCACTCTACAAATTCATGGTCTGCCTGCGCACTAAAGAAACGCCAAGACACCACACCACTAGAATCAATAAAGTGTTCAACATAGTTATTCGGCTCAGTTACCGCATTCGTGCTAAAGGTCGGCTGTGGTAAATCATTTAAACCTTCAAAACTACGCCCTTGCAATAGTTCAGTTAAGCTGCGCTCTAAAGCGACTTTAAAGTTTGGATGTGCACCAAACGAAGCAAAAACACCGCCTGTACGCGGGTTCATTAAGGTCACACACATGACAGGGAATTGACCGCCTAAAGACGCATCTTTCACCAATACTGGGAAACCTTGTTCTTCTAAAGCCTGAATACCTGCCACAATACTTGGATATTTTGCCAAAACTTCTTGCGGTACATCAGGCAGGCTCATTTCTTCCTGAATAATTTCACGCTTCACTGCACGTTCAAAAATTTCAGATAAACACTGCACTTGAGCTTCTGCAAGCGTGTTACCTGCACTCATCCCGTTACTTAAATATAAGTTTTCAATTAAATTTGATGGGAAATATACCGTTTCACCATCGGATTGACGCACAAATGGCAATGAACAAATACCACGTTCAGTATTGCCTGAGTTGGTGTCATATAAATGTGTGCCCAGCAACTCATCTTCAGGATCATAAATTTCTAAGCAATATTCATCTAAAATTTCTTTAGGCAATTCACCATTTGGGCCAGGCTTAAACCATTTTTCATTTGGATAATGCACAAATTCGGCATTGGCAATCTCTTCACCCCAGAACTGATCGTTATAGAAGAAGTTACAGTTCAAACGTTCAATGAATTCACCCAAAGCAGATGCTAATGCACTTTCTTTGGTTGCGCCTTTACCATTGGTAAAACACATTGGCGATTGCGCATCACGAATATGTAATGACCAGACATTTGGCACGATATTACGCCATGAGGCAATCTCAATTTTCATGCCCAAACCTGCCAAAATACCCGACATATTGGCAATAGTTTCTTCAAGCGGTAAATCTTTACCAGCAATAAAAGTCGCTTGAGATGAAGTCAAGTTCGGCATCAGCAAAGCTTGTGCATCGGCATCAATGCTTTCGACTTGCTCAATCACAAACTCAGGGCCTGTTTGCACGACTTTCTTTACGGTACAACGGTCAATAGAACGTAAAATCCCCTGACGGTCTTTTTCAGAAATATCTGCAGGCAATTCCACCTGAATTTTAAAAATCTGTTTATAACGGTTTTCAGGATCGACAATATTGTTTTGAGATAAGCGGATATTATCGGTTGGAATATCACGTGATTGGCAATAAACCTTCACGAAATACGCAGCACACAATGCAGATGACGCAAGGAAATAATCAAATGGGCCTGGCGCAGAACCATCGCCTTTATAACGGATGGGCTGATCGGCAATGACGGTAAAATCGTCAAATTTAGCTTCAAGACGCAAGTTGTCTAAATAATTGACTTTAATTTCCATGCAGGCACCTATTGTATGTGCCTACTCAGACACAAAATTATAAAATATTGATTTATAAGCCGAATCAAGAGGGAGAATAAGACTTAAAAAATGAGGTTTGAAGTCATCGCAACTATTTAACAGCGACTCCAGAATATGCGGCAACATTATAAAGTGATTTAGGTGAATTGATAATGCTATAAATACAGATTTACTGAATTTAAGCAAAGTTGCTAAATTAATATATACAAACATAATATATTTAAATGTATGGTATATTGTCTTTAGGTTCTAATCTGCTTGATGGTGAAACAACATGAAATATACCGAACTCACTGCTGAAATTTCGTCTAATATCAAATCCATTAAAGAACAATCTCCCGATTTACTTAAAAGCTTTAATGCCCTATCACAAGTTGCAATGAAAGACGGCGTAATTGATGCCAAAACCAAAGAGTTTATTGCGCTTGCAATTGGTGTGGCACAACGCTGTGATGGTTGTATCGGTTTTCACGTCAGAACTTTGGTCAAAATGGGCATGACTTTTGAAGAATTGAATGAAATTTTAGGTATTGCTGTTTATATGGGCGGTGGCCCATCACTCATGTATGCCGCAAACGCCGTGGCAGCATTTAAAGAGTTTTCTCCATCTACAGCCGAATAACAGCATCAAATTATTTACCGAGTCGAAACTATGTTAAATATCCATAATGAATGGGATGAACGCTACAGCCAACATGACCATATTTATGGTGAACAAGCCAATGCGTTCATTCAGGACATTACGCAAAAACTGTCTATTCACGGCAAAACTTTGGGCTTGGCCGAAGGTGAAGGTCGTAACTTGTTATATTTGGCCGCTTTGGCACAAGCCAATGAGCAAGCATTTGAAGCAGATTTATGGGACTACTCGCAAGTTGCTTTAGATAAGGCTCAAGGCTATGCACAGCAACGTGGTTTAAGCCTAAATACACGAAAGCAAGATTTAAGTCAGGTGGATTGGCAAGCCAATCAATATGACAACGTGATTTGTGTATTTGGTCACTTTAACCCTGAAACACAGCAAAAAGTATTGAATGGCGTGCGCGAAACTTTGGTCAACGGCGGTTTATTTGTTGGTGAGCTGTATTCTACTCGTCAGCTAGAATATAAAACGGGCGGCCCACGTGCAGTAGAAATGCTGTACGATCCTATCGAGTTTTTAAGCCATTTTAAACACGATCATCTGATTCATTTCTTTGTGGGCGATGTAGAACGCTCAGAAGGCAAACTGCATCAGGGCAAATCCCACGTCATTCAATTTGCGATTCGTATTCAGAAATAAAAGACTGAATCTTTTACATCAAAAAGCTTGCTCCAATGCAATTAGAGCAAGCTTTTTTGCGCTTTAGATTTGAATATTCAGTTAGATATTTGCTCGGAAATTTTTAAAATCACTCAAACACATCTTTCATAGATTTTGGCATTCCTTGTACCGACTGTAATTCGCCCTGTTTATTTTTCCAAAGCACAACAGGTGTGGCAAAGAACTCGTATTTATCCATCAGTGCCTGATTCTGTTCTAAGGTTTTTTCTACATGTACAGGCACAGTTTTTTGCTCGATCAGCTTTTTTTGTCCGTATTGACGATGGAACGCATTAAAGGTCTGCTGTGGGTTTTTCGCCATTAATAAAGTCGCGGCCTGCCCTTTGCTTTCAGGTCGGATCACCGCCACAATAATATGTCTTAACTGAACTTTGCCAGATTCTACCCACGGACGTGCCTGCTTCCAAAAGGTATGGCAATACGGACAATTCGGGTCTGAAAACACGTAGACAATTTTTTCAGCACTGGTTTGCCCATCCTGAATCCAAGTAGCGTGTTCCAGACTTTGCCACACATCTTCAAGTACCGACTTTTTCACATAACGGTCTAAAGCATCGACGGTTAAATTATTGCCTTGTGCATCAAACAAAGTGCCTACAATATAGTATTTCTGATCATTGGAAATAAACACTGTCGCAGGACTTTGTTCAATATGCCCTGCCCAACCTGTCATTTGTGCAGGTGCTTGAATTTGTTGCACAAACTTAAAACCTTCTTTTTCAATGTGCTGTTTGAGGTTGTCCTGTGCTTGCAGCATACTCACACTACTGGCAAGACTCATACCTATCGCCAGTTTCAGCATGTTATTTTTGATGTTTGATGTCATATTGATTGTCCTTAATTTTGGCTTCACGGCGGGTTTTCTTTCAAATCGTTAAGAGCGCGTTTATGGATTCGCTTGTATTTTTTTCAGATAATGCTGCAGCATCGGCTTGGTCAATTCACCCATGTGATGATCGACCAATTCTCCTTGTGCATTAAAAAACAAAGTACTTGGCAAACCGAACATATTGAAGTGTTGTCCTAAACGAGCTGCAGGGTCTAATAACACGTGTTCAAACTGAAATCGATGTTTCTGTAAATAGGCTTGAATCTCTGCTGCAAATTCGCCTTGATTGGCAAATACAAAATTGACCTCAGGGAAATCTTGCTGTGCTTGTTGCATAACAGGCATTTCACGATGACAAACTGGACACCAAGTCGCCCAGAGATTAATCACCGTGGGCTGCCCTGAAAATTGAGCTAAATCTTGAGGTTGTTGCGCTAGGTTGTGCAATACTAGATTGGGATAGGCATGCTGCGTCTGCAAAGGTTGGATAAGACTCCAACCTACAACTTGTACTGTAATAAAGAGCGCAACTGCCCATGCCAGAACAACACGTTGAATAGCGCGATTTTTCCAGACAAACCACGCCACACCTGCCATAACTGCGGCAATCAGATGAAAGCCTTTGTCCTGAATTTTTAAAATATCAATCGGGTTGGCAAAGTACAGCTCATAATGCTGCAACACAAAAACTGCCCGCCCAACTAAAGCACCAATCCACAGCGCATTCCATAATGCATCCTGATAACCTGTCCAAGTCTGTGCATTCCATGTATAACGACGCTGAAAAAATTTACCCATTGCAAAGACGACAATCAGTCCTAGCAATAAAAACACCAATGGCCATGGAATCATCAACATGCCTAACTGCAAGACTGCGGATTGAATCATGGCGCAGCCTCTTGCAGTTGATGAATATTTTGAATCAATTGCGCTGCGTTATAAGCACCTGTTAGACGCAATTCACGTTGTTCCCGTTGTGGATCTGCCAAAAATAACAACGTTGGCGGCCCTAAAATCTGCCATTTTATCAATAAGGCGTCTTGTGAGGGATGTTGTTCAGTTAAGTCGAGTTTAATCCACACCACATGCTTTAAAGCATCTTGCACATCGGTACGAGGAATCACATCACGCTCAATCGGCTGACACGCCACACACCAATCGGCATAGACATCAATCACAATCTTTTGATGAGCATGTGCGGCCAAAGCTGCATTCAACTCTTGTTCTGTGCGTACTTTGATCCATGGCTGTAATTGGTCTGCTTGTACCTGCGCATTGACACTGGCAATACTCTGATTGACATGCCAAATTCCACTACTGGCGATTATTGCCGCCAAAGCCAATAACGAAAAACGCTGTGGACGATGTAACACGTGGCGCAAAATTGCAATTAAATATGCAGCGAAGGCAAATAACACCACAGCAAAAGCAACATAGTACCAAGTCACAGAAAATAGCGGACGAGCAAAATACAAAGCCATTGCCAACATGATAAAACCAAAGCTAAATTTTAGCCGTTCCATCCACAAACCTGGCTTTGGCAAATATTTCGCGCCAAACACGCTGGTAATAAGTAAAGGAATTCCCATACCTAAACCGAGCAGGAACAAATATAAACCACCCAATGCTGCTTGATCCAAATGTGAGACGTACAGCAATGCTCCCGCTAAAGGCGCACTCATACATGGCCCGACAATCAGTGCAGAAATCACCCCCATAACGCCCGCACCCAATAAAGTACCGCCTTTTTGATATTGCTGAATACGATCTAAACGCTGTAACACTGCTTGTGGTAATGACAACTGATACAGTCCAAACAGGTTTAAAGCAAAGAGCACAAACAACATAGCAAAAACTGCAATCACTACGGGATTTTGGAACCAACGCTGTACGCTATAACCAATGTGTGACGCAACAACGCCCATCAAGCCATAGACTAGCGCCATACTGACGATAAAGGTGATCGCAATTGCTGCCGCTTTATAGCCTGTATTGCGCTGCACCAAAATGCCAGAAAGAATTGGAATCAGCGGCAATGAACACGGTAAAAAAGCCAGTAATACCCCAAAACCTAAAAAGATAAACGCATTCAGTAACAACCCTTGCCCAGACAATAAATTCAGGAAAAATTGATCATTGTTCCATTGCTGATTCAGACTCGTACTACTGGCTGTTTCCGTATTGCTTGAATTGGCTGATGCAGCGAATGTATTGTCTGTCAACGCCATATCTGTATTTTCAATCTCTAAGGAATTTGCTAAATCAACGTTTTCTACTGGTTCAGGGGTAAGTTTAGGATCAGCTTGTGTTACAGCAACCGCATTTTCAGCAAGCTGTGCTTTGTTTTCTAGCGTTTGCTGTTCAAGTTTGAGTTCTTTTGTCGTTACAGTATTTGCAGTTGTCGTAACTTGTTTTTGTGTACTAGAACCATTGGCTTGATGCTTATCTGCATCATTTAAGTTAGTGTTTAAAGCAGCCTGATTATTCTGATTGAGTTGCTGAAGTAAATTACCTTTGCCCGCACTTAAATTATGCTGTGGCAATAAACCATCGGCATCGGTTTGAATCGTTTTACGCTGTACGGGATAACACAAACCATCTTCAGCGCAGCCTTGCCAAGTAATTTGATATTGCTGATTAGGCTTCACCTGAATCTGTGTTGTCACTTGCCCATAATGCACACGTGTCAGCCCGAAAGTCGGATCATCTTTTTCCTGCCCTGCAGGCAATTTAAAAGCAAGCGGCTTTTGAGCCTGACTGACTTTGAATTGATCGTGATATAAATAGTAATGCGGTGCGACATCCCATTTCAGTTCAACCGTTTGTTCAGACAATGACGTCGCCTGAAACTTAAAAGCTTGATCGGACGCTAAAAATTCATTGGCAGCATTGACCCACACCGCACACAGACTCAACACAAAATAAGCAATGACGCGAATAAAAATCATGTATTTATACTAAAAATTAAAAAACTGACTGTATTATCGGTAAGTGTAGATTAAGAGAACATTAATAAAGATTTTTCTTTGTAAACTTGAGCATTGTAGGTGCCTAATCTAAATTTGTGGCGTGATCGAGATGTGTCATATATTGGGCTGACTGTGGTATAGGAGCAAATATGTTCGTCGTTTTGGTGGAAGATGATCCTTATATTGCCCAAAGTATTGTGGCAGCACTCGAATTTTTAAGTATTTCAGTCGAACACGTGAATAACGCGCGCGATGCCGATTACTTCATACGTCATAGTGCGGTAGATCTGTGCCTGCTCGATTTAGGTCTGCCTGACCAAGATGGTTTACAGTTACTCGAAAACTGGCGTAAAGATGCCATTCATATTCCAGTATTGGTATTAACCGCGCGGAATCATACTCAAGACTGCGTACAGGCGCTCAACTTAGGAGCAGATGACTACCTAACTAAACCTTTTGAATTAAATGAACTGATTGCCCGTGTATATGCATTAAGCCGCCGTCATCGTGGTTATTCATCGAACCAACTGCAAAGTGGTCAGTTACACATGAACCTCGATACACAAGAAGTCAGTTGGCATTCACAAAACATTCAGCTTTCACGCCGTGAATATAGCCTATTGGAAACCTTTTTACGGCATCCGAACCAAATCTTAAAAAATGAAGAACTGATAGATAAAGTGTATGGCTTTCAAGACAGTATCGAAAGCAATGCCTTAAATGTGCATATCTACCATTTACGGCATAAAATCCACCCCTATTTTATTCAAACGGTGCGTGGTGTCGGCTACATCTTTAAACCTGAGCTGCTGACATGAAAAACTACAGTCTGAAATGGCGTTTGGTATCGACCATCAGCTGTGCATTTATTTTGCTGTGGGTGATTGTCTTTGCATGGCTCTACCATGACTTGGAACAACGCTTACAAAATACGCTGGATGAACGACTTTCTACCTCAGCCCGTATGGTCGCCCGCCTGATTCAGCAACTGCCCCTAGAACAACTCACAGAAAGTTTGCATGCCGAATCAGAAAATGCCTTGCTACATAGTTTAATTGCTTGTGAAGTCTCTATTTTCCGTGCCGATGTTTCATTACCACAGCATGTGATTGCACGCACTCAAGGCGCACCGAAAAATTTAAAAAACCAACAAGTCGGTTTCAGCACATGGACAGAAAATGGACTGCAATGGCGTAGTTATGTACTGCGTGAAGGTGAAGTTCAGGTGGTGGTGGCTGAAAAAATTCAGTTACGGCAAAACCTACTTAAACAAATTTTACAGTCGGTACTGATTCCTTTACTGCTTACTTTGATTATTTGTATTTTGCTAATTTTGTGGATTATCCGTCTGGAGTTTTTACCGCTCGATCACATCACCCGCCACTTAATTCAGAAAAAACAATCTTTAGATGAAGCTTCTCGTTATTTAATTGAACTGAGATCACAAAAAATTCCTAAAGAAATTCAGCCTTTTGTCGATAACTTATTGATGCTGATTGAACGCCTACATAAAAGTCTGGAACACGAAAAAAACTTTAGTGCATTTGCTGCGCATGAACTGCGCACGCCGTTAACGGCTATTAAAACGCATGTGCAACTGAGCCAATTGATGTTGAATCAAACCGCATCTGCCCAAGATACAGCCAAAGTCATCGACAATTTAAAACACGCAGAACGCAGCATCCAACGTTATCAACAACTTTTGGAACAACTGTTATTGCTCAGTCAAACTGAAGCAGGTATTCAAGCGGCACATAGCCATGCAGATATGCGTAGCGTATTAGAAACAGTCTTGTCGGAACTGACTGTGGAATATCCCAATTTATCAGCGAAATTACAGATTGATTGGGCGAGTTTGGTAGCACAACACATTAATATTCCAGCGCCTGCGTTGCACATGGTACTGAAAAACTTGATTCAAAATGCTTATTTGCATGCAGAGGATGCGCCAAACATTCAAATTTATATGCAAGACCTGCAATTGATCATTGCAGACCAAGGCAAAAGCCTGAATGAAGATGATTTTACCATTCTGACTCAGCGTTTTTGGCGTAAATCTGCGCATAAACAAGGCTATGGCTTAGGTCTAACTCTAGTCAAAGTATTATTAGAGCAATATGGCTACCTACTTCAATTTCAGGCTAACCAACCGCAAGGTTTAAAAGTGATTGTCAGTTTTGATGCAGCACCTTCTGCAACAGAGAAACAACAGACGGATTAAGCTTTTCTGAGCTTTAACAGCAAATAAAGCAAGATTCAGAACAAGATCACTTAACTTTTGCCAATACCGAACATATTGCTCTACTTTACGATAACGCCATTTTTAAGGTGATTTTTGAAATAAAAGGTCAATGCGTTCTAAAATTTTATCTATGATGTAGATGCTGCGGGCTATTGAGTAGAAGAACATTGGCTAGAAAAAATTGCTGAAACTTTCATCACCGTTTTTTTGTTCGATACCACGTCATATTTTTAAATGAGGTAGATATCCGTGCAGATCGTGCATGTGCTTGGTCTTGTGATCAATCTACAACTTAATTAAAGTGTACATAAAACCAACAGCACCCCACTCAAAATATAATACGCAGCGTAGGAGCATCTATTCCAGACTAAAATATAGATAAATATATCAATCAAAGCATTCCATTTAAGCTCATGTTTTATTTAAATAAAGTTGAATTTTTAAAATATCTTATTATCGAAATGATCTTTCTATCGAATCCATAACCACTTGAACGATGATCACAAAACGTATTAGATGATCCACTGCAGTTTGTGTGGTCATCTACTTTGAATGAACTGAAAAAATGGAATCGCCATTTTTTATAAACAGCAACGAAATATCATGCTATAAAGAAATGCGATATTGATGTTGGTTGTTTTCTGGCTTTGACATTCCGAATCAAACCAGTTCAAGTCACTCGCTTGATCAGTCGTTACAGAAAACAAATGAATAGATTTGGTCAGTTGTTTTAGAATATAAAAATCAGCAAAAAAAACTAAAAATGTAATTTTTTAACATTGCGAATTCCCTGCAAAGTTTTCATTATAGAGCCTCATTTTGGCACACGCTTTCTACGTCAAATTAAACAAATTACAAAAAAAATGTGGAATTTTATGCCATAATTAGCAAACTTTGCAGACATCTTGCAAAGTATTATTGCAATTATTTATTGGAGCAAGCGGAATGAGTTCGACCATTTTGGTTATTCATGGACCGAATCTAAATTTGCTAGGAAAGCGTGAACCCGAAGTTTATGGTTACCTCACTCTTGAGGATATAAATCAACAGCTCATTTCACAAGCGCAAAAAGCATCAATTTCTATAGATACTTTCCAAAGTAATTGGGAAGGCGCAATTGTAGACCGAATTCATCAAGCCGCGTTAGATGGCACACAATATATCATTATTAACCCTGCTGCATTAACGCATACCTCTGTTGCGGTACGTGATGCCTTGTTAGGGGTCGCTATTCCATTTCTTGAAGTCCATTTGTCGAATGTGCATGCACGTGAGGCGTTTAGACATCATTCATATTTATCAGACAAAGCCATTGGTGTGATTTGCGGTTTAGGCGCAAAAGGCTATGCCGCAGCACTCGACTTTGTTCTTGAAAAAATTCAACCTACTACACAATCTTAAACTAGGAATACTGTCCATGGATATTCGTAAAATCAAGAAACTCATCGACTTGATGATTGAATCTGACTTACAAGCGATTGAAGTTAAAGAAGGCGATCAGTCGATTGCATTAACTCGTCGCAGTCCAGTAGTAGCGGCAGCAGTTCCTGCAATGCCTGCACCTTCTGCAGAAGTACCATCTGCACCTAAATCTTCACCACGTGGTGCAGTTGAAACTTCTCCAATGGTTGGCGTGTTCTATGCAGCACCAAGCCCAGGTGAAGCACCATTTATTAAAGTGGGTCAAACTGTTTCTGCTGGTGAAACGCTTGGTATTATTGAAGCAATGAAAATCATGAACCCAATTGAAGCAACTCAAAGTGGCGTGATTGAAGAAATTCTAGTTAAAAATGGCGAAGTGATTCAATTTGGTCAACCACTCTTCCGCTACCGCGCTTAAGACCTCGGGGATTCACAATGTTGCAAAAAGTTTTAATTGCAAACCGTGGTGAGATTGCCCTGCGCATCACCCGAGCTTGCAAAACTTTAGGGATCAAAACCGTGGGTATCTATTCAGATGCCGATAAAGACCTGATGCACTTACGCTTTTGTGATGAAGCCGTGTGTATTGGTCCGGGTGCGAGCAGTGAAAGTTATCTGAATATTCCTGCAATTATTACTGCAGCAGAAATTACAGGTGCAGATGCCATTCACCCTGGTTATGGTTTCCTTGCCGAAAATGCCGAATTTGCTGAAATTGTAGAAAGTTCAGGTTTCATTTTCATTGGTCCACGCCCTGAGCATATTCGCTTAATGGGTAACAAAGTTTCTGCAATTACTGCAATGCGTAAAGCTGGCGTACCAACTGTACCAGGTTCAGCACACGCCGTTACACCACACAATGCTTTAGCTGAAGCCAAAGAAATTGGTTTCCCGCTCATTGTAAAAGCGGCTGCTGGTGGTGGTGGTCGTGGTATGCGTATTGTAGAGCGCGTAGACACCCTGCTTGAATCAGTTCAAGCGGCTCAACGTGATGCAGAAATGTGGTTTGGTGATGACACGGTCTATATGGAACGTTTCTTACAAAAGCCACGTCACGTAGAAGTACAAGTATTGGCTGATGGTAATGGTCACGCGATTCACCTTTATGACCGCGACTGTTCTTTACAACGTCGTCACCAAAAAGTTCTTGAAGAAGCGCCAGCACCTAACTTACCAGAACAAGCACGTGCCGATATTTTAGAAGCGTGTGTTAATGCATGTAAGTTAATGCAATACCGTGGTGCAGGTACTTTCGAATTCTTATTTGAAGATGACGAATACTTCTTCATTGAAATGAATACACGTGTTCAAGTTGAGCACCCTGTAACTGAAATGGTGACAGGTATCGACATCATTGAACAACAATTGCGTATTGCTGCAGGTCTAGGTTTAGACATTGAGCAAGATCAGGTTGAAATTCGTGGTCACGCAATCGAATGTCGTATTAACGCAGAAGACCCAACCACCTTCGTACCTTCACCAGGTAAAATTGAACACTTCTATGCCCCAGGTGGTGCAGGTGTTCGTGTAGATTCACACATCTACGAAGGTTATAGCATTCCGCCGTATTACGACTCAATGATTGCTAAACTGATTGTGCATGGTAAAGATCGTGAAACCAGTATTGCGCGTATGCGTCAAGCCTTGGATGAAACTATCTTAACAGGAATTAAAACCAACATTCCTTTGCACAAAGACTTGATTCTGCAAGATAAAAACTTCTGCAAACAAGCAATGGATATTCACTATCTTGAAAAGCATTTGCTAAAGCAACTTGCTGGCAATGAAGAAGAAAAAGCATAAGTAATTAAGGTTGCTTAAGTTTAAAATAAAGAGCTGATGATTCAACGTCAGCTCTTTTTTATTGTTGAGAATAAAAGCTAAACCGTTCATCTATGCAGATCAGTATGAATAAAAAACCAATACTCCAAATGGAGTATTGGTTTAAAAATTGATTTAAAAACTGAGATCATTTTAGATCATCGAATGATGCAAAATACTAGACAAGATTAATCTAAAAACTCAGTCATGAATGCCAATACTTCTGCGGTTTTTTCGGCATGCAACCAATGCCCTGCATGAGCGACTGTTTCAACTTTTGCGTGAGGAAACTGTGCTTGAATAGCGGCATAATGCTCAGGTAACTCAATATAAGGTGAATTACCGCCACGAATAAACAAAGTATTGACATCACTATGCACCGTCTGCCATGACAAAATTTCGGCATAATGTTCATGTAGCGCATTTAAGTTAAATAACCATTGCCCTTTGCTAAATGACTTCATCAAAAATTGCACAACCATTTCTTCTTGAAGATGCTCACGCATAATTTCCATTGCCGCTTGGCGACTTTCAACTTGTGCATCTTGCACAGCAAACAAGGCTGTAAAAATTTGATCGTGACGATTTTCAGGATAAGCAAAAGGACAAATATCCAATAAAACCAATTGCTGTAAACGCCCAGCAGCCAGAGGAGCTAAAGTCATTGCAACTTTACCGCCCATTGAATGCCCAACCACAGAAAACTGTTCGATATTCAAGCTGTTCAACGTTTCTAAAACATCTTGTGCCATTGCTGCATAATTCATGTCATCACAATGCGCAGACTTACCATGATTGCGCACATCTAATTGAATTACGGTGCGCTGTTCTTGAAATGCACGTGCGAGCATGCCTAAATTACTCAAACTACCAAATAAACCATGAATAAAAACCAAAGATGGCAACGTAGATTCAGGCTGATTTTGCGTGATTTGATAATTTAATAACATAAAATAGACTCTAAACTTGAATACAAATGATTAATCTATTTAATGAGTTTTGAGTTTATAAATCAAATTTTATATGTGCTTTTTATTGTGAAACTTATAATATTGCTTAGGCTATTTGTATAAACCTAAGCAATAACATACAAGATGAACTTTTCTTAAAATTTTATTTAAAATAATTCAAAGGCAACTTCAAATAACGAATGCCGTTGGCCTCAGGTTGTGGGAACTTACCTGCGTCCATATTGATTTGAATTGATGGCAGAATCAATTTAGGCATCGTTAAAGTAGCATCACGCTGAGTTCTCATCTCAATAAATTCAGCTTTGCTTACCCCTGTATGAATATGAATATTCTGCTCTTTTTGAGTTTTGAGCAGTGTTTCATGTTCATATTGTTCACGTGATTCTGGTAGATAATCATGGCATAAGAACACTCGTGTTTCTTCAGGCAATGCGTATAGCGTTTGCACAGAATCGTACAACTGCCCTGCACTGCCTTTCGGGAAATCACAACGTGCCGTACCATAATCAGGCATAAACAAAGTATCACCTACAAATACAGCATCACCGATCACATAGCTTAAACAAGCAGGCGTATGCCCCGGTGTAGGGATGTTATAGGCTTGTAATTCACCAATCGTAAAAGTTTCATGATCGTCAAACAGATAATCAAATGATTGATGTGAATTGAAATACTTGATATCCAAGTTATAGATAGCACTAAATGTTTCTTGCACAATCGAAATTTTATGGCTCATGGCAATTTTACCACCCAACTGCTCTTTTAAATATTGAGAAGCTGTCAGGTGATCGGCATGCACATGCGTTTCTAAAATCCATTCAACCGTTAATTCATTTTTTTGGATGTAAGCAATGATTTCATCGGCATGAATTGTTGAAGTAGTCGCAGATGCAGGGTCATAATCCAACACGCTGTCAATAATGGCACATTGACGCGTTACAGGATCACTTACCACATAACTGAATGTATTAGTATTTTCATCAAAAAAATGCTGAATATCTGCGTGCATCTTATGCTCCTGCAACCTTACGATGAATGAGAATCCCCACCAACATTGCAACAATGAAATAGATTGCTTGATAATAACCTAAACCAATCAAGGTTAGACTTGGCGCTGGACAAATTCCTGCAACGCCCCAACCGATACCAAAAATAAAACTACCTGTGATCAGTTTAGAGTCAATTTGAGTTTGTTTAGGCAAATCAATTGGTTCATTTAAAATGGTTTTTGGTTCAGCTTGGCGCATAATTCTTTGGAATGGAATAAAGGCAACCGCAATTGCACCCATCATAACAAATGCCAGACTTGCATCCCATGTACCGAAAAGATCGAGGAAGTTTAAAACTTTTTCAGGATTCGACATACCAGAAAGAATCAATCCAGCTGAAAAAATACCACCGAAAACAAAGGCTAAGAAATTTTTCATTTAGAATGCTCCTGTGATATGGCGGATAACATAAACGGTAATAAAGCCAGCTAACATAAAGGTAGCTGTTGCTGCAATGGAACGCTTAGATAAACGACTCATGCCACAAATACCATGACCACTGGTACAACCCGAACCCAAACGAGTACCGAAACCAACCAATAATCCCGCCACAATCATCATCAATGGGCTTGCATTCAATTCAACTTTAGGTTGAGCCACGATGCCATAGAAAAAAGGCACAATGAAAATACCTAACACAAACCACAATGCAGGCGTTTTGAACAGCGTTTGCGGATTTAACACTTGAGCCAGTAAACCACTAATGCCTGCAATACGACCATGAACATATAAATAGCCCACGACTGCAAGACCAAGTAATCCACCACCGATTAATGCCAGCAGATAATCATGCATTTTGAACACCCAAAACAATATATGTTTTTATAATATATTATTGTAATTATTATTCAACTATTCTCTTGTAAGTTTTGTAAAGTTCATCCGACTATTCGTCTATGTTTGCGACGTGAGAGATATATCTCGCAAGTTTTTGGCTGATATTAAGTCATGAGGCAGAAAATTTAGTCATTCTAAATGACTGCCTCATAACGTAATAAAGATATATCAAAATAGACAGCAACGACAAAAGTTGAGGTCATTAGACTCATTTTTGAGCAAGCGCAATAAGTTCTTTTTTATGCCTACGAATTACACGTTTAGCAGCATCTAACATAATGCGATTGGTAGTCTCATCATCACCAAAGTCAATGGGTTTAGCTGGACACATTGGACGAGCTTTTCGATCTTCGATTGTGTAGTCTTTAAGACGCTTACCCATACTGCACCTCTCAGAATTTCTTAACTTTCACTAATATAACATAAAATTTAGTTTGTTAAAAAATCATCAATACGAGTTTTTAATTACCCTATTTATTGCTTAAAGATAACTTTTTTTGTTATTAAATGGTCGCTTAGAACAAGAATCACTGAGATGAAACGAATAGGAATAGTTGCTACATTCATACAAGAACAAGCATCTGTGTGCTTTGGACTCAAAACAATATAAAGTTCAACATATCATGCATCTACAATATCTACAAAATTAGCATTTAAAACTTTTGCCAAATCGCTTGGTGTTAAACCAATATCTAATCCCCGCTTCCCTCCACTCACATACATAGTTGCAAGCTGTTGAGCGGATGCATCAATCACTGTTTTCAGTTGTTTCTTCTGCCCAATTGGACTAATGCCCCCAACCAAATAACCTGTCAAACGCTCAGCATCTTTAGGATCAGCCATGTGTACTTTTTTACACTGAAAAGCAGCCGCAACTTTTTTAAGATTTAATTGGTAATGGACAGGTAAAATCGCCACAAAATAATGCTTATCATCACTGACCAATAAAGTTTTAAATACTTCTGTGACATCTAAGCCTAACTTCTCCGCAGCTTCTAAACCAAAACTTTTAGCATTATGATCATGTTCATATTCATGCATAGAAAATTGAATTTTCTTGGCTTTTAAAAGTTTAGCTGCTGGAGTCATTGAAAAAATACTGTAAAAAACGATGCTCAAATTATACGCTTGATTGAGATTAAAAGTGAATTCGCTTAGGCCATTTTTAAATATAAAAGTAACTATCGAAAAAATAGCCTAGAATCATTAACTTGGTTTACGTGAATTTTCAACTAACACGTTAGCTAAGCGCTGTGCATGCGCAATCACGCGATCCAACCAACGTTGTGCCGCCAACAACTCTAAACCTGTCGCAGCATTGAGCTGATTCACGGCAATATATTGCAGCACTTTTTCACGGTTTTCGGCACGTTGATCTTCTGTCCATTTTTTCAAATTAGATAATTCGGTATTTAGACTTAGTACATGTTTATGCACATCAAAATCATCCATTTCTTTTAGATGTTCATCAAGAATTTGTACAAAATCTAAGCCAACTTGATAAATTGCAGGTTGGGTGCGTATTTCTTTTGCTAAAGTAATATTTTCCAAATCACTTCGTAAAACACGTAAATACACCATCAAACGAAGCATCGCCATTAAACGCTGTTGATCGGCTTCATTTTCTGAAATCGACATTTCTTCCAAATAGCGTTGGACTTGAATGAGTACTTCATCTAGATGTAATAAACGTACTTTTGAAGGTAATCTTCCCTCTTGGATAGCCAGTTTTAGCATCACCAAAACGTCATACAAACTATGGTAAATCACCTTTGATGCAGCATGAATAGCCAAGGCGGGCACAGATAAACTCGCTTGATCGAGATAACATAAAACCGATTGAGTTTGATCTGGGATAATTTTCATAATCAGTTTTTCGAACTGACGGATAAAAGGCAAAATAATCAAAGTACCAGAAATACTGAATGCTGTATGAAATGCAGCAACAATCACCACATTGTCCCATGTTGCCATAAGACGTTGATTTTGTGTTAGCTCAAGAAATAACGGTTTTAAAATAATAAAAGCAAAAATGGCTGAAATGATGTTAAAAATCACATGAACCGCTGCAGTACGTTTGGCATTTGCAGTTGAACCAATTGCAGCAATAATGGCTGTCGCCACCGTACCAATATTCTGTCCAATCACCAAACCTAAAGCCTGTTGCAAATCAATCGCACCACTGGCCAATGCTGCTAAGGTCGCGGTAATTGCAGCACTTGAAGATTGCAACAGAATGGTCATGATAATACCGACCAAAATCAAACTGAGTTGCGCAATCAAAGATCTACTTGAAAACACTGATAAATCGACACGTTCAGCAAAACCTGACATGGCAACTTGCAACATATCAATGCCAAGGAAAATCAGACTAAAACCTGCCAATGTCATTCCAAATAATGCAACTCGCCCCTGACTAAATAATTTGAGCATTGCACCCAAACCCAGCAAAGGTAATGCAAAACTGGTGATGGAAAATTTAACACCTAAAAATGCCACCATCCAACCCGTACTGGTTGTGCCAATATTCGCGCCAATAATGACACCAATTGCCTGAGCAAAAGTAAGAATACCCGCACTGACAAAACCAATTGTGGCTAAAGTCGTTGCTGTAGAAGATTGTACAATTAAGGTTAAACCGATGCCTGAAAGCACAGCTTTAATGGGTGAGCCTGTAAATTTAGACAACCAAATACGCAAAGTTTCCCCTGCCATATTTTTTAAGCTGTCTGTCATCATGGTCATACCAATCAAAAATAGACCAATACCACCACATAATTGTACAAAGACTTCTAACACACTTACTCCCTGTGCAATAAGCAATTTTCAAAGTGCTAAAAAGCCGATATTGTACGTACTTTTATCTTAAAATTGCAGTTTATTTGTTCTATTCCAATAGTTTATATTAAATAAAAAACTTGTCATCAATTTGACATATTATTAAACCTAAGGATAGATCGGACTCCATTGGTTTATCCAATCATTCGATAAAACAAAACGAAACCTCTGTATTATGCTGACACGATACAATTCAAATCTGTGAATGGCTTGACTAGGTCAATCGCTCACCTCAAAATCAGTATATATACTCACATACGCCAAAATGACAGATATAGTTTTAATATGATTTTTAATACTTTTAGAAAATATCCATCTATAAAAATATTCAGTATTGGTTGTACTGTTTTAACGCTAGCAGCTTGCTCTCCACTAGGAGGTGGTTCTCTTGCAAAACGCTCAGCTAAACTTTCTACAGGGATCCAAAAGGCTTATGCTGTGCATCCTGATACAGCAAATCGTGTAGCACCAATCATTGTACAAAGTGCAGAACAACATAATGTTGATCCTCTGCTTGTCGCTGCAGTTATTAGACAAGAATCGAATTATCGTGCCTATGCTGTTTCACCTTCAGGTGCAGTTGGGTTCACACAAATTATTCCACGTTATTGGCAGCAGACTTGTCCTGGCGATTTATTCCATGAACATACCAATATCAACTGTGGTACATTTATTTTAAATCATTATAAAAATCAGTCGGGTAAATGGCCTAAAGCTTTGGCCTATTACAATGTGGGACCTACTGGCTACAATAGTAATCGAAAAATGAAAAAGCAAGGTAAACGCTACGCAAAACAAGTCAAACAGCACCAAAAAAACTTAAAAGATGCACTTTAATTTTGACTTACTAGCTTAATAAAGTAGCCAATACCCGTTGAATTAAAGCCATCCTCAGATGGTTTTATTTTCCTTTCTTTTTCTACTTTTCTTCTTAATATTTTCTTTTCTACATAAAAAAACACCCCCAACGCTAGTTGAGGGTGTTTCGAATAATGAGCTGGCGATGACTTACTCTCACATGGGTAACCCCACACTACCATCAGCGCGAAGAGGTTTCACTTCTGAGTTCGGGAAGGGATCAGGTGGTTCACTCTTGCTATGGTCGCCAGCACAA
>NZ_VPEA01000010.1:0-78263 GCF_013417365.1 Acinetobacter sp. YH12252 | reverse complement strand
CGCCTTACAAAACTGTAAAGCGTATATTGCAAGAACGGACTGACCGCTACAAGTCGGAACTGACCGACTCAGGCTCTAGTTACACGCTTGGCAACAAGACATTAACAGAGTGCGAATTAGTCCTTGACTATGTTTGAATACATTTTAAGGAACAGGAACCATGAATACTGTTGCAGTCCTGAAATTAACATTACATCACGTTGTCGTTGGATACTTGGCAGGATTTCAGAGCGGAAAAAATATTCTGGTTTTCACAGATTCTTTTCACTTGGATCAGCAACGTCCGACCTTGAGCTTGCTTACTTCCCCTTTATATCTTCAAGCGGATAAGATTTTAGAAAAGACCTATGTTACACATCAGCGCTTACACCCCTTGCTATCAAATCTGCTACCAGAAGGTGCATTACGCGAACTCATAGCACAAAGCCTCAAAATACATATAGACAATGAATTTCAGTTATTGGCAGCTTTAGGTCATGACTTACCTGGGGCACTGATTGCAACCCCAGTAGATCCAGAAGAAATCCCAGATGGAATAAAATTTAAGCTTCAGATCTCGAATCCAGATCAGATATTAAAACAAGAGATTCGGACAAATAATAAGTTTTCCTTGGCTGGCGTCCAAATGAAGTTTTCCATGAAAGCCAAAGATGGGCGTTTTACATTAGCACAGGCAACGGAATCCAGCCTACTCGGTGATTGGATTGTCAAAACTCCTTCTACCAGACATGCTTTTGTTCCGCTGAATGAATACTCTATGATGATCCTTGCCAAAATGGTCGGAATAGATATCCCAGAGATTCGTTTGGTAGATATGGCACTCTTACAAGACCTTCCACCATTAAATCTACCCCAAGAGCAATATGCTTTTGCAATTAAGAGATTCGATAGGCAGAGTACTGCTAATACTACAGAGCTTATTCATATTGAAGATTTTGCTCAGATCTTTGGTTCATATCCACACCAGAAATACAGCACCACAAATTATGAGCAGATCGGTAAGATCATTTATCACTATTCAGATAACAAAATTTTTGATATTCAGCAATTTGCCAGCCGTTTACTCGTCAATATTTTACTCGCCAATGGAGATGCACACTTAAAGAACTGGAGTATGATTTATCACGATAAAACAACGCCAAGATTATCCCCTGCATACGATATATTGATGACAAGTGTATATATTGAAAATAAGCGTCATTTCGCCTTAAATCTTGCCAAAAATAAAGATTGGTATTTAGCTGAGATGAAACACTTTGAAGAATGGGCTGAAAAAGTCGGTGTTCCATGGCGTGTTATTGAAAAACAACTTCACGCGATCATGGACAAAGCACGGTCAGTATGGCCAGTGCTATTACTAGACTTACCTATGATTCCTGCTCATAAAGAAAAATTAAGAGAACATTGGAAAAAATTGCATCCAGACTTTCAGATACTTACAGATGATTAGGGTAATCTGAAACCAAACTAAAATTTCTCAAACAAGTTCATCACGTCATTTTCCGTCAGTTTCGCTTCGCCCTCATGATCGGTACTTAGAATAGAGTGTGCCAGTTCTGCTTTATTTTGCTGTAAGGCAAGAATTTTTTCTTCTATGCTTTTATTAGTAATCAGCTTATACACAAATACTGGCTTGTCCTGTCCAATCCGCCATGCACGATCTGAAGCTTGATCTTCAGCAGCAGGGTTCCACCATGGATCATAGTGAATGACCGTATCTGCGGCAGTTAGATTCAAACCGACCCCTCCTGCTTTCAGACTGATTAAAAATACCGGCACTTGTCCAGACTGAAACGCTGTAATGACTTCATCTCGCTTTTTGGTCTTTCCAGTCAGCTTCACATAGCCAATTTCTGCGTGATGGAACTGTTGTTCAATCAGTTCCAACATTGAGGTAAACTGAGAGAAGATAAGAATTTTTCGCCCCTCTTCCACCATTGGAACGACCATATCCATCAACTGTTCAAGTTTGGCAGAATGCGCCTGCCCAATTTTCACTGAATCCAGCTTTAGTAAGCTAGGATGGCAGCACACCTGACGTAGCTTCAGTAAGGCATCTAAAATTTGAATTTGACTACGTTTAAAGCCTTTTTCTGCCACAATTTTCTGAATGCTTGCCTGCATCGTGGCACGAACAGCCTCATATAACTTGGATTGCTGGTCATTCATATCAATATTGACTTCAATCGTGGTTTTTTCTGGCAACTCTTTGGCTACGTCAGTTTTCAAGCGACGTAAAATGAAGGGCTTAATCCGGTTGACCAACTTTTGTCTTAACTGCTCATCACCGCGCTTTTCAATCGGATGACGGTACTTTTTATTAAAAATTTCTTGTGAATATAAAAATCCTGGCATCAGGAAATAAAATAGTGCCCACAGCTCACCCAAATGATTTTCCATAGGTGTACCGGTTAGACATAGACGATGTCGCGCTGTTAATTGCCGTACTACCTGTGCAGCTTTGGCGCGCGGATTTTTGATATTCTGCGCCTCATCCAAAATGAGTTGATGATATTCATATTGCTTTAGTTGCTCTTCATCTCTCGCCAGAAGCGGATAGGTGGTTAACACAATATCATAGTGCGGAATCTGCTCAAAATACTGATGGCGATCGGGCCCCTGTAGCAGCAATACCTTGAGCTCTGGGGTAAATTTCTCCGCTTCTTTGAACCAGTTATGCATCAGCGATGTGGGTGCAACAATTAAGGCGGGACTATCCTGCAAATATCCAGCCTGCTTTTCCATGAGTAAATGGGCTAAAGTTTGTGCTGTTTTCCCCAAGCCCATATCATCTGCCAGAATCCCGCCATGCTGGGTTTCCCTTAAAAACTGTAACCAGCCTAAGCCCTGCTGCTGGTATGGACGCAACTCCCCCTGAAAACCTTGTGGTGTTGGCAGTTGTTGCTGATAGCCTTGTTTGAATTTATGTACAAATTTCTGCAGGCGATCACTGACCTGCCATGTCATCCCAAGATTATGCTGCAATTCTAATAATTGACTCGCATCATAGCGATCAATACTGCGCTCTTCTTGCTGTAAAATGCTCTGCAGATGCAATAATACCGGCTTAATATCCCTAGCGGATAGCGCCAAATCAGGTTGATCAACTGCAGTTTTCACGGTGAAAATTTGACTGTCATGCAGATGAATAAAAGTCCGCGGATCAAGTAAATCAGGATTTACTCGCACCAAAGCTACGAGCGCATCAAGTAAATTATAAGAATTGCCTGCACTGTCTTGAACCGTCGCCCCGATATTGAACCAGTCCTGCTGGCCTTCAGATTCAGTGATAGAAATATTTAAATTTTCAACATATTGCAGGTTAAAGGGGCTGTTTTCCAGATGCTCTATCTGCCAGCCCATCAACTCAATTTGATTGATGGGCATCAGCTGTTTGATCCAGTCTCCATAGAAAGCAAAAACCATAGAATCGAGACGTTGTTTATCCAGTTTTAATTGCTGGTCATAACTAAGATCTTTCACCCACTTCAGTGATTCGACCAATAGCTGTAAACGCTGGATTGACTGTTGTTCCTGAACTAAGTCCCGAAGCTGTCGCACCATTTTGTCATGCTGCTCACCAATGAAACTGTCACCTGATGTACCTGCTTTAATTCGCCCGCCTGCATAGGAGAATTCAATTTCAGCACAAACAGACTCTTCCCATTTCCAATCAAATTTATCTAAAACACCGAAGCGTAAAATTGGCTGGGGACTACCCTCAAGGACATCAATATGCTGAATAGACTCGGGCTGAGGCAGATTTTTCACGTCTGAATATTGATGAGTCAGTTTCTCAAACTCTGGCAAGAGCATAGATGGAAGATCAGGCATCTGTAAAAAATGGTACAGAAGATTTGCCGTATATTCACCATATAACTGGCCCACCGTGTTCTGTTGAATATCCACATAACACGGTGGCTGGCTAGCGAGAATTTGGATATGTGGATTTGATTTTAAATCGAGTCGAATATCACCATTGACCAATTCAATATTTAAATGCTCTGTCTGTTTGTTTACACCTTGTTGCCAGATCAGTTCGATGTGATAGCCTTGTTCTGACCATTGAAGTGCAGTATGGCTCTTTTTTTGCCAATACACATCGCCACTTTGAATAAAAGATTTGAAATGCTCCAATAAAATTCCGGAGATATCAAGATTGCTTTGATAAAAACGTTCGTCACTGTTTATTTTGGCATAATAATAAATCTGGTTAAATAATTGTCGTTTTTGTTCAGGTAAAGTCAGATGCTTTCTGGTGATATTTTCATATTGGGTATAATAACTTTCCCCCGCAATTGAGCCGTTTTTATTGCGTCTGGCCTTCTGAACATCAACTGTCAATTTCTTTAAGCTGACAGACTGATCTAACAGGTAAATTAAATAATTGTTTGTTTTGACAGATTGCTCTGGTTCAGTCTGTTGTAAATACCGTTTAAAATCATTCAACCAGCGCTGTGCCTGATCATCCCCCCGTAGGCGTTTTGTGATTCCCTGCGGGGATTGAGAGTCAGCATAACGCTGCTGAAATTCCTGGCGATATTCCTGAAAGAATAACCGCGCTAAAGCAGCAGCATGTTTACAGTTATATCCAACCGGACAAGTGCAGTCGTCATCGATTAAACGGTCTTTTTGGGGATTATAGGTAATTGCGGTATCGTAATAATCTGTTCCTTCAATTTGGGCATACATCGTAACCCCGTCTTTTTCCTCAAAGAACTCAATCGTTTCCCTATCAATGTGTTTAGCATAGCTAAGGCTGCGCTGAATAGTTGCAGTACTAAAGCGAGATAGAAAATTGATCAATGAGGACATAATTACCAGACACTAAAAATGTTTATACAATTATAACGGACAAAGGTGTCAATTCAGAATAGTAGCCGAACGGCCCAACCTGAGCATAACTTGGATTCACTCAAAAGGAATATTGTAAATAAAGACTACTTTTTGCATAAACATTCAAAGCCAAACCTCTCTAAGCCATTCAAATTTAAGTGAAAACTTAGGAATTTAGTTTACCTAATTCTGTCAATCTATTCAGCACTGCTACACGTCAAAATATATTACAAAGACTTGCTAATCAATGAATCTTTGTCATCACTGCTAATATCGCTATTGCAAGCCCAAGCTTCACCTTATTCCAGACCCAAACCTCAATATGTCTACATCATCACAGCATGCATTTCCCACACATATTGACTGCGCATCAATTGCTTTAATTGTTTAAGGTCTTGATATTTTTCCAGTATCTCTTGCGCTCGAGCTAATTTTTGTTGAACATGTCGATAGTCTTGCTCATATTTTCGATACAAATCCCGCACTTTAATTTTACGGTTAGAATATAAAAACTGACTCCAATTAAAAGAGTAAATAATGTCATCTACTTGCATTTGCAAAGTTTCTAACTGTTCTTCTAAAAGCAGGTTATACGCTTTTAATTGTTGATTGGCGAAAGACAAATTATGCTGCTGACCCAACTGAATTTGCAAATTTAACAATGTCAATAAATCATTGGCTTCATAAGCCTGATTGGCTTGCTGCATCAATACGGTTTTTTCTTGTTTTTTCTGCTCATCTTGCTCACGATCTGGGTGAATCCACGCTGTAATTTTTAAGTAAATCGCTTTAATGGACTGATTTGCTAGTTTCTTGGCTTCTTCACGCTGTTGCTGTTTTTTTGCTGCTTTGGCTTTTTCACGGGCAATTTGCTGTTCGGCAAAAGCTTTTTGCGCACTACTCAACTGACTTAAAAAATCCAGCTCCTCTTGTTCTTGCATTTTTTGTTCAAATTTTTTTATAAAGTCATCTAAATCTAATGGATCATGCTGAAAATCAAAAAAATCTAGATCTAGGTCATATTCTTCACAAAGAAAATGCTTCAAACTTTCTAGCTTGAGCTGTGCCAAGCGCTCTTGTTCAGACTCATCATGTTCAAAACTATTTTGTTCACATTGTTCAACATTTTCGTCTTCTGACTCTGTTGCTGTTTTAGCTTCAGATCTTAAATCCACATCATCTGTGTCTAGCAATTCAATATGATGCCCATAACTGTTCAGCAATTCTGTTAAAAACTGAACTTGTTCGGTAGACATCTGCTGCGAATCCAAAAGTTGTAAACTGAGTTGCTCAATTTTTTGATCCAGCTTAGTTTGCTGGGCTGCCGTCATTTTTTGCTGTTTTTGCTGAAGCAATTGCTGAATTTGCTGAAATATAACTTCACGCAATTGCGCATAAGTCGGTAAAATTTCACGGCTGGCACGTGCCTGAATATCGGCTTGTGCGGTCTGCCATTCATTCAAACGTAGCTGTTCTTGCTCAATTTTTTGACATAATTTCTGAAATTTTTTCTGTGGCGCAGAAAGTTTCTGCTCTGGCTCTAAAGTACTTTTCTGTAATTTCATCTTCAATCATATCGAACACATAAGTCTGAGCCGTATTTTAACCAACTTCTTACTCAAGAAAAAACACCCTTGCCATCACAACATCTTTTCTAATCTATAGTCTTTGACCAGAAACATTTTCAAGCAATTGATCTTCCATTCTATACAGCACATTACACACAATTCGATTATCATAGGCAGCAATACGATTTTTCCAAATATTCAGGACAATACATGAGCGAACTCACCTGTTTTAAAGCCTATGACATTCGCGGAAAATTGGGCACAGAACTCAATGAAGAGATTGCCTATAAAATTGGTCGTGCTTACGGACAAATTTACCAACCCAAAACCGTTGTAATTGGCTGCGATATTCGTCTCAGCAGCGAAGGCTTAAAGCAAGCCACTATTCGTGGTTTAAATGATGCAGGGGTCAATGTATTAGATTTGGGCATGACAGGCACAGAAGAAGTTTATTTCGCGGCTTTTCATTTAGATGTGCAAGGGGGCATTGAAGTAACCGCCAGTCATAACCCCATGGACTACAACGGCATGAAACTGGTACGTGAAAATGCACGTCCGATTAGTGCCGATACCGGCCTAAAAGACATTCAGGCTTTGGCAGAATCAGGCGAATTTACCACAGTTGAGCACAAAGGCAGCACTCAAAGCTACAATATTTTGCCTGAATTTATTGACCATTTAATGACTTATATCGAGCCTAGCAAAATTCGCCCAATGAAACTGGTCATGAATGCAGGCAATGGCGCTGCAGGACATGTAGTCGATGCAATTGAGCAAAAATTCAAAGCCCTGAATATTCCTGTTGAATTGGTCAAAATTCACAATGATGCCGATGGTACTTTCCCCAATGGCATCCCAAACCCAATTTTAGTGGAAAACCGTGATGGCACCCGCAATGCCGTATTAGAGCATCAAGCAGACATGGGCATTGCGTGGGATGGTGACTTTGACCGCTGTTTCTTGTTCGATGAAAAGGGCCAGTTTATTGAAGGCTATTATATTGTCGGCTTATTGGCACAGGCATTTTTACTCAAACAAGCAGGCGAAAAAATCGTGCATGACCCGCGTTTGGTCTGGAATACCTTTGATGTGGTCGCGCAATATCAGGGTGAAGCGATTCAATCTAAATCTGGGCATGCTTTTATTAAAGATGTAATGCGTGAACACAATGCTGTTTACGGCGGTGAAATGAGTGCACACCACTATTTCCGTGATTTCGCATATTGTGACAGCGGTATGATTCCATGGTTATTGGCGGTTTCGGTATTGTCTGAAACAGGACAATCGCTATCGAGTCTGGTCGAAGAAATGATTGCCAAGTTTCCATGTTCGGGCGAAATTAACTTTAAAGTGGCCGATACTCAAGCCACCATCCAAAAAATCTTTAAACATTATGCCAGCCAAAACCCAACGATTGATCAAACCGATGGCGTGAGTCTTGACTTTGGGGCATGGCGTTTGAATGTACGTGCGTCAAATACCGAACCTTTATTGCGCTTAAATATTGAAAGCCGTCGTGACCACAATCCACGCCCAATGCAGGACTATGTGGATGAATTAACGCAGTTGATTCAAGGTTAAATTGTTCTGCATGCTAATAAAAAACCATTCAACTTATCATATAGGTTGAATGGTTTTTATTTTTAGCTGAATTCCCGATGGGTTCTCTAAAAACGGACAGCTTATTAAAATAATGAGCGATCCAATGGAATTTCAATCCCTAAAGACACGCCGCTATCTCCACTATACACGTCAGAGTCACTGACCCAACCACTTAATTTCAACGGCGTATTCGGACGAAGATAATGTGTCCACGTTAAATCCAGAGCTTTGATTTCATCTTTTTGTGGAAAAGCATGATTGATTTCAAGTCCTGACTGATTCACTTTTGCCAACAAGATGCGACCATTTAAACGATTCATTTTATCGAAACGAATATCCCCACCTAAACTATACATCTGACCATCACCGCCCATAGCGTGAGCTAAAGGGAATCCATGTTGGTAGTAACCATCTGTATAATTATGATGATTATATGAATAACCCCAAACATCACCATTGGTACGTGTATCTGACCATTCAGTATAAAGCTGGAACGGCATATTCTTCACTTGTGAGGAATAATCGAGTCCTGCCAAATACATTTTCCGAGATGGCAGTAAACCTGATTCATCTTCACCGACAAACTGCCCATACAAACTCAATGGAACTTTAAACCATTGTTGTAGATTTAAACGCGCATCTAGGCCTGCAATTTGGTTTGAGGCATTCCCCTCTCCAGTACACCCACTATCATCACATTCGTTATCTTTACCAATAAAAGCATTCCAATAGGCTTTGAAACTATCAGGTTGACCTTGACCATCTATTTGGAATGTACGTGATGCACCCAATTCAAGATAAGGTAAAGGTTGAGCTGTTAAACGCATTCCCAAGAGATTTGTATTTGGCACGGCCTCATAATCATCTAATCGGCCAGCAAAAACTTGATACTGCCAAGGGCCAATCCAAGACAGCCATTTCGTTTCAAATGCCTTTTGCTCAGCGCGTTGCATTGTAAAACCGTATACTGGACGACTTGCATCCCCTCGGATTAGACTACCATCATGCCCAGGTCCCCAATAGGTTGGAATTTGTCCTGCAATCAACCATTGATTCCACAACTTTCCAGCTAAATATGACCCTTCAACATTCACATCATGCCCATTATCAATAATAGGGTCTTTTTCAGCATTAATACGCAGTCTTGCATCCCATTGCGCCCCACCAGCATTGAACTCAACAGCCGCTTGATATTGTGATTTTTGTTCATCTGCAAAATGTTGCGGTACATTTTGGGGATCAGATTCAGCATATAAACTGGCTTTGGCTGTTGTATTTTCCGCACTTAAAGCAGCTTGCACGGAATCCAAGACTTGCTGCTGAACTTGATTATCAATCTTTGCATTAGATAAAGCACGTTGTATTTCATCACCACTTAAAGGCCATGTAGACGTGCTAATTTGAATCACACCTTGTTGATTTAACCAATTTAAATCAGTTCGTAAGTCTTCATTATTTAAAACAATTCCTTGTGCAATTGCTGGCAAAGAAAGTGCAGATAAAACCGCAAGTGACAAAAATCTAATACTTCGATATCTCATAAATATTCTTCATCTAAGTTCATTTTTTAAAAAACATCATAGCGATGTTTTTTAAAATAAGGGAATAAATACATGATTGTTTGCACAATCCATACACAATTTGATTTTAAATTCAAACGGGCATGATATTCAGTGTTTTGCATGACTAAAGCTCTATCGCATTAGCCATATATTCTTAGATGAATCTCAAAGCTGAGATTTAACTCTTATGAAACCCATTTGGATTCTGCTTTTGCCAATTCCAACTGTCCGCCAACATATCAGCCAAGCCATATTGTGGCTGCCAACCCAATTCTGCGACTGCACGGGCATTATCGGCAAATGACGTTGCTACATCTCCCTCGCGGCGCGGTACATATTCAAATGGAATCTCAACACCATTCACCTTCTCAAAGGTATCTCGAATTTGTTTAACCGAAATCCCATTGCCTGTGCCGATATTCCAAGCGCGGCATCCTTGTGCATTTAAACGATTATTTAAGGCACATAAATGTGCATTGGCCAAATCGACCACATGGATATAATCACGTACACCCGTACCATCTAGCGTGTCATAATCATTGCCAAAGATTGCTAATTTTTCACGGCGACCAACTGCCACTTGAGTGACATAAGGCATTAAGTTATTCGGAATCCCTTGTGGGTCTTCACCTATCTGACCACTCTGATGTGCGCCCACCGGGTTAAAATAACGCAGCAATGCAATCGACCAACGCTCATCTGTAGCCGAGAGTTTTTCCAACAACTGCTCAACAATCAGTTTGGTATAGCCATAGTTATTGCTTGGCATACCTGTAGGCATGTCTTCATTTAATGGCGATACATTGGCTTCATCATAAACCGTCGCAGATGAACTAAACACCAGCTTAAACACTTGTGCACGTTCCATGGCTTTGACCAAACTAATCGAACCCGAAATATTATTTTCAAAATATTTTAGCGGCTCTTTCTGACTTTCACCCACGGCTTTTAAACCTGCAAAATGGATGACCGCATCAATCTTATGCTGTGCAAAGATCTGATCTAAGATCTGCGCATCGCGAATATCACCTTGGATAAAAGTTAAACTTTTATTTGCTAAAGCTTGAACTCTCGATAATGACACTTCAGAGCTGTTTGATAAATTATCCAATACAACAACTTCATGTTGAGCATTCAATAATTCCAAACAAGTATGTGAACCAATATAACCAGCCCCACCGGTGACTAATATTTTTGCCATTTTATTTTCCAAGTAAAATATCTAATAGACCACGGGTAGAGCTATCAAAATCAACATAATCTTTTTCTGTACCAGTCAAAATTGGAAGTACTTGATTCGCAATTTGTTTACCTTTTTCAACACCCCATTGGTCAAAAGCATTGATATTCCAAAGTACAGATTGCACAAATACTTTATGTTCATACAACGCAACCAACATACCTAAGGTATAAGGATTAAGCTCTTTGAGCAAAATGGTTGTACTAGGCTGATTACCTTCATATTTTTGATAATTCTCTAGACCCGCCACCTCTTCAGCATCAAGTGCCTGATTACCAAAGGCCAATAGTCGAGACTGAGCCAAACAATTTGATAACGCTAAATGGTGTTGATTAATCAATGCATTGGCATTTTTTACATAGGTAAATTGGTTAGCGGCATAACGATTCACTGGTGCAATAAACTCACAGCTTACTTTATGTGCACCTTGGTGTAACAACTGATAAAAAGCATGTTGTGCATTTGGACCCACTTCACCCCAAACAATAGGGCAAGTATCCAACTCAACTTTCTGACCATTACGCTGAATCGACTTCCCATTCGACTCCATCTCAAGCTGTTGTAGATATGCCGAAAAATACTTTAAACGACCATCATAAGGCAAAATAGCCTGAGTCTGAATTTCTAGGAAGTTATGATTCCATATTCCCAAAACAGCCATAAGAACAGGAATATTTTGGCGCAAAGGAGCATTTTGAAAATGCTCATCAATTGCATGAGCACCTGCAAGTAAACGTTTAAAGCCTTGTACACCAATATTTAATGCTATCGGCAACCCAATACATGACCATAAAGAGTAACGCCCACCAACCCAGTCCCAGAGCAAAAACTGATTTTGGTGTGCTATACCCCATTCTGTCATTTTTTCAGGCTTAGTCGATACCCCAATAAAATGATGCTGATCCACCGCTTCTGATTGGCCCAATTGCTTTTCAAGCCATTGACGTGCAGTTTGTGCATTATAGAGTGTATCAATTGTTCCAAAAGACTTAGATGAAATAATAAATAATGTCGTTTCTGGACGTAACTGATGCAGTAAATCTGAAAGCTGACTACCATCCATGGTAGATACGAAGTGCACTTTTAGTGGTTTGAATGTGTTGACTTTAAAATCAGACAGGGCATGACTCACCATCAATGGCCCTAGATCAGACCCACCCACACCAATATTAACCACATCTTGTATAACTTCACCCGTTGCACCACGGTACTGACCAGCATGAATTTTCTCAACCAATGCATACATTCGCTCTAATTGCTCATGTACTTTCCCAGCTAATTTAGGGTGCTGCTCATCATGTTTCGGTAAACGAAGCGCCCAATGCATAGCTGCACGCTGTTCTGTATAGTTAATTTCTTCTTCTGAAAATAAACGTTTAGTCCATGTAGAGAGATCACGAACTTGTGCAAAGTCAATCAATGCGCTTATTACGGACTCATCAACACGATGCTTACTAAAATCAAAAGTGATTTCATCATATTGAACAGAAAAATGCTTAAATCTTTGGTCATCTTCGGCAAAAAAAGTATTTAAGTGCTTCTGGCCAATGGTTTTACTTAAGTGTTGTAAATGTTCAAGTGTTGTTGCTAGCATTTTTTTAGGAAAAATAGTTAAATTTATCATTATCTTCCTACTCCCATATATGCAAAACCCTGACTTTTAACATAATCAGGTTGATAAATATTACGTCCATCCAAAATCAAAGGATGGGCTAATTTAAGTTTTAATTGCGTATAATCAAGTGACCAATATTGCTTCCATGCAGTTAGAACGCATAAACCGTGTGCCTGATTCACCGCGTCATACTGATCTTCACATAAAATTAAATTATCACGTTCACCATAAATTGTGTGTATTTCTTCTAAGGCTTGTGGATCATGCAAACGAACAGTCACACCTTGCGCCCACAGTGCGGCAAGCATCGGATGAATAGGTGAGAAACTGGTACTTGAGGTATGTTGCTTAAAAGCAGCCCCCCAAATCGCAATCGTTTTTCCAGCTAAATTTCCATGATAATAATTCCACAGCTTACGGAAAAGAAACTCCTTTTGCTGCTCATTAATATCCCAAACCTGTCCCAATAGCTGACTTTTTGTTCCAGTATTACTGATGGTATGCGATAGAGTCAAAATATCATGTGAAAAGTTTTCACCACCAAAACCTGCACCTGAATATAAATACGATTCACCTATCCGACTGTCTGCTGCCATTCCATCTCGAACATGGGCAATATCAATACCCAACTTTTCAGCAACATCTGCCAAATCATTCATATAACTGATACGAGTCGCCAACATGCCTGAAATACTGAGTTTGGTAAATTCAGCATCTAAAACAGGCATAAATAAATATTGTTGCTGGCGTGGGAATAAAGGTCGCAACATTTCCTCTAAGTCACCCTGTGCTTGTTGGTCAGCACAGCCAATAATCACTTTAGAGGCACTCGTCACACTTTTAAAAGCTTGACCTTCCTGAATAATATCCGGGAAATAAACCCAATGATCTTTTGTTAATACGGCTTTTAATTTTTCAGTACCATTAAGACCAAAAGTAGAGGCATTAATCATCAATTTAGGATGAATAATCGTGCGCATTTTTAATTTCTGTACAACATCAAGTGCCTCAGCCTCTTGAGTTGGATTGAAACTAAAAAAATACGCATCAATATCCAAGGGAAGAGCCGCAAAATTACAATAACTTAGAAAACCACTTTGATGTTGTTTTTCTAAAGCACGAACAACATCTTGATCTCTAAGATTGAATAGCGCTGTATGATCTTGTAAATCATTACAAATAAAGACCTGATGTCCACTCTCTGCAAGTAATGATGAGATAACACCCGCATACAGCGTTGTACCAAACATTGCGATTTTCATGGCTCATCCCTCTTTTTTTTATAACTCTAACTCTTTAATCAGTGCTTTAAACTCATCACCTAACTTGGGATGGTCTACACCATAATGTAAAACCGCTTTCAAATAGCCAATTTTACTGCCGCAATCAAAAGTTTGTCCTTTCATACGATAGGCTTCAACCGTATCTGTCGCTTGCAGCATAGCAATAGCATCCGTCAACTGAATTTCATTACCTGCACCTTTGGGTGTGTTTTCCAATAACTGCATAATCTTGGCAGGTAAGATATAACGGCCGACTACGGATAAATTGGATGGTGCAGTTCCAACTGCCGGTTTTTCCACAATGCCTTGCATGACGATGCTATGCCCTTCTGCAGGTGTAGAAGCAACATCTACAATGCCATATTGATCCACCAAATGATCAGGTACAGCTTCCACCATAATTTGTGATGCATTGGTTTCATCAAAACGTTGAATCATCAAACTCAGATCGTTTTGGTCTGATGGATCTTTGACTAAAACATCTGGCAATAGCACAGCAAAATCATCATTCCCCACGACAGATTTAGCACATAAAACTGCATGACCTAAACCAAGTGGCTGTGGTTGACGTACGCTGATCACACTCACGTGTGGTGGTAAAATTTCAGTGATTTCTTTGAGTAAATCAAATTTCTTTTTATGTGCTAGAGTGGTTTCCAGCTCAAAATTACGGTCAAAGTAATTTTCAATCGAGGCTTTTGAAGTGTGGGTAACAAGAATAATCTGTTCAATCCCTGCAGCAACTGCTTCTTTGACCACATATTCAATGGCCGGACGGTCAACGACAGTGACCATTTCTTTAGGAATGGATTTACTTGCAGGAAGAAAACGTGTACCCAAACCAGCTACAGGAAGAATTGCTTTTTTAATCATTACATCACACTTCTAAGTTTAAATTTACCATCATATTTATTAAAGTCTAAGCTAGATTTTAATAAATCCATAAAACATTAGCTTTCGGGTTTTAGTTGGCATCAATATGCAGCTTTATTAATAAAACCTTTAAAAATAGTTAAAAATATAATTTTTAAATCCAACAACAGGCTCCATGTGCGGATATATTCCAAATCACAGTCCACACGTTTTTGCATTTTATCCAAAGTATCTGTTTCACCCCGCCAACCGCGGATCTGAGCCAATCCTGTAATGCCAGGCTTAACCTTATGGCGCAGCATATAGCCAGTAATCAACTTCCGATACTCTTCATTATGTGCAGCAGCATGTGGACGAGGCCCTACAACAGACATATTACCTAAAATAACATTAATAAATTGTGGCAACTCATCTAAAGAAGTTTTACGCAGAAAACTACCAACTTTGGTCACACGTGGATCGTTCTTTACAGCTTGCTTAACGTCTGCGCCATTTTCCATTACAGACATGCTTCTAAATTTATAGACTAGAATAGGCTTGCCATTTAAGCCATAGCGGATTTGTTTAAAAAACACAGGCCCTTTAGAATTCAGCTTAATAGCGATAGCAATGCAAAGAAGGAGTGGTGAAATCAGCATTAAAATAGCCGAAGCGACACAAATATCTTCTATACGCTTCAAAAAAATATTAATGCCTTTAATACGTGTATCGATAATTGGAATAATTGGAGTCCCATTAATATCTTCTACTCGAGAATATAAAAAATCATAACTAAATAACTCAGGGACAATAACTGTTGAACATGTTGTATCCGAAAGCATTTTTAATAGGTTATCTACTTGATGAATATTTTCCTGACTTGTCACAATATAGACTTGATTAATATCTTCTGAATGAATAATGCCAATTGCATCATTTACATTACCATTGAAATCATATTGGTCTGCTTTTTCATTAAATGAATAAATACCCAGCGGATTAAATCCAATCCACTCTGATTTTTTCAAATCAGTAAAAAGCTTATGCGCTTTAACAGAATCACCAATAACAATTACATTTCGAGATTTTTTGAATATTTTAAAAGAAATGGCATATATTAAACGAACAAAAATTCGCAACACTGCCATAAATACTAAGACTGCACAAAAATATTGAATCAGAACCTTTAAACTAATATCAGAATAAAAAAGACAAAATGGAAGAAGCAAACAAGCACTAAAGAAGATATTTTTTAAGCAAGCAACCAATTCATTAAATAAACTTACACCACGCCAAGAGCGGTAAAAATCGGTCAATCCACCAATCAATTGAAAAAAACTGACCATACTTAAAAATATAAGCATAGTCTGGTGGCTGATCACTAATGAGTTTAAATTAAAAACAGCATACAAAGCCCAATAAATGGCAACCACATCACAAAATCTTTGTAAAATTGATACGTAAGAGGCATTTAATCGAGAAGCCATTTTTTTCCCATATCGCTTAATTTATTATATAAACAGCCATTCTTATCAATGAAACCCATTACATAGATTCTTGATTTATTTAGAAAGTCCATCCAAAGTCTTGAAAAATCAATAAAATAATTAATATTTTCTTTACCATTATAAACACGCAATCATTTTTTGACAATTAAACTCTAAAATTACTTCCATTATCTTTGACTATATTATTGAATATCGAGCAAAAATTTGGATTTAGATATATATTCCTGTAGGATAAGCAATAATAAAATTATGTGAGACCCATAATATGATTCCTGTGATTCTATCTGGTGGTTCTGGCACGAGACTTTGGCCACTTTCAAGATCTAACTATCCTAAACAATTTTTACCCATTACTGAAGAAAAAACATTATTTCAGCTTACTTTAGAAAGAATTACACAATTAAATCATGCCATAGATAATTTTCAAAACCCTATTATTGTCACCAACGAAAATCATCGCTTTATTGTTGCCGAACAACTAAGACAACAGAAACTCAACGCAAAAATTTTACTTGAACCCGTTGCTAGAAATACAGCACCTGCTATTGCTGCCGCCGCAGAACTTGCCCTCTCTTATGGAGATGATCCTGTTTTGCTCATTCTTGCTGCAGACCATATTATACAGCAACAAGAAGCTTTTAATGATGCTGTTAAAGTGGGCTTAGAAGCCGCTGAATCTGGTCTACTGGTTACATTTGGGATTGTTCCTACTTCACCAGAAGTCGGCTATGGTTATATTAAAGCATCAGACTCAATTTATACAGACCAAGCAATAAAAGCATGCAAAGTTGAGCAATTTGTAGAAAAACCAGATGCTCAAACTGCCCAACAATATTTAGACCAAGGCTCGTACCTTTGGAATAGCGGCATGTTTATGTTTAAAGCGTCTGTCTACTTACAGGAGTTGCAGAAATTTAATTCAGCTATTGCAAATCAAGCCAAAGAGTCCTTCAAACTCAGTAAAAATGATTTAGATTTTGTACGATTAGATCAAGAAAGTTTTAAAAAATCACCTGATGACTCTATTGATTATGCCGTAATGGAAAAATCTGATCAGGTTGTTGTTGTGCCTCTTAAAGCCAACTGGAGTGATGTAGGTGCTTGGAAAAGCGTATGGGAAGTCAGCAACAAAGATCAAAATGGCAATGTTTGCCGTGGCGATACCATCGCTGTAAACACATCCAATTCTTTAATTCACGCTGACAGTCGCTTAGTTAGCGTCCTTGGATTGGATGATGTTGTTGTAATTGAAACACCTGATGCTGTTTTAGTTGCAAATAAAAACAAAGTCCAAGACATTAAAAAGATTGTAGAAAAATTAAAATCAAATGAACGTACCGAGGTGGATACTCACCGTAAAGTATATCGCCCTTGGGGTTGCTATGATTCCATTGATAATGGACAACGCCACCAAGTGAAATGCATTACAGTGAATCCAGGGCAAAAGCTTTCTTTACAAATGCATCATCACCGTGCAGAGCATTGGATTGTAGTCAGTGGAACAGCTCGCATCCACAAAGGCAAAGAAACTTTCTTACTCACTGAGAATGAATCCGTATATATTCCGCTCGGAGAAACACATGCGCTTGAAAACCCCGGAAAAGTACCACTAGAACTGATTGAAGTTCAGTCAGGTTCATATTTGGGTGAAGATGATATTGTGCGTTTTGAAGATTTGTATGGACGTGTATAGATAATAACTAAAGGGCCATTATCGTAAATGGCCCTTTGCTTTCTATTTAAAAACTTCTTGTTTCCCACTTATCAGCTACATATTGATTAAACTCTTCTCTAAATCTAGCATCTGAAAATTTGATAGCATTTTCTCGACAATTTTCAGGAAGATATAAATCAACATGCGATTCAAATTGATGAACTGCTTTTACAATACTTTGTACATCCTGATGACCAAAAAATAATCCTGATGGCTTATTGAGTAAATCAGAATTTACAGTTTCCAAGGCACCACCTTTACCAAAAGCTATTACTGGTGTTCCACATGCTTGTGCTTCAACAGGTGTAATCCCAAAATCCTCCTCCGCAGCAAAAACAAAAGCTTTAGCTCTACGCATACAATCCTGCATGACTTCATTTGACTGATAACCTAGAATTTCAACATTACTCTTAGCTTTGGACTTAATTTTTTCCATGTCTGGCCCATCACCAATTACAACCAACTTTTTATTTGGCATCTGTGAAAAAGCTTCGACAATCAAATCAATCTTCTTATATGGAACCATTCTTGAGGCAGTGAAATAAAATTCCTCTTTTGATTCCCCTATAATAAATCGATCAGTCTCTACAGGTGGATAGATAACATCTGCATTACGGCCATAAACTTTTTTTATTCGTCTCGCAATAAACTGTGAATTTGCTATAAAATGATCCACACCATTAGCAGTTCGGTAATCCCACATTCGAATTTTATGAAGTAACCAGCGCACTATAACTGCTTTAATTCCTTTATCTAAGCCTAACTCTCTTAAATACTGGTGCTGTAAATCCCAAGCATAACGAATAGGGGAATGCACATAACTAATATGCATTTGATCAGGCCCTGTTAATACACCTTTGGCAACAGCATGACTACTTGATAGTACAATGTCATAATTCGAAACATCTAGCTGTTCGATTGCGAGAGGCATGAATGGTAAATAATTACGATACTTATTTTTAACAAATGGGAAATTCTGAATAAATGTAGTATTAGCTTTTTTGTTTAACATCCTCGCTCTAGCATCATCATTTAAAAAATCAATGACGGAAAATAGATCACTTTGAGGAAAAACTTTCAACATTTCACTAATTACTTTTTCAGCACCTGCATAAGTAACAAGCCAATCTGTTACACATGCAATCGATGGTTGTTCAATTATCATCTAATTTCTCTTGTACTTTGCTTAATATTAAGTTGAGTTTTAGTGCAGATTTGTGCCAAGAAAAACGCTGAACATTAATGAGTCCACGATCTCTTAAAGATTCTCTTAGCACTGGGTCATTAACCACGTCTAAGATTGCATTTCGTATAGAGTTTATATCTTTAGGATCAAAATAATATGCACTATCACCTAAAACTTCAGGCAGTGATGCTGCATTTGAAGAAATAACAGGACAACCACATGCCTGTGCCTCTAATGGTGGTATGCCAAACCCTTCATATAGTGATGGAAATACAAAAAATTCAGCATTTTGATACAGCTCAATTAACTCATTATCCGATACTCTACCAAGAAAATTTATTTTAGAGTTAGTCTGATGAATTTTAGAATTTTTAAAAACACTCGATGATGAACCAATAATTTTAAGCGCAATTGGATTATCAATTTTATTAAATGCATCGATTAATGAGGAAAAGTTTTTATGATAATTTGGAGAAGACACAGCTAAAGCAAATGGAATGTGTATAGCACAATCCACTGAATTATTTAATTTAAATTCAGAACTAACACCATTATATAAAACATGGATATTGTCCAAATCAACATTATAAAAATCAGAGATATCTTTTTTAGAAAACTCACTAACGGTGATAAAAGATAGACTGTTGCTATAATTTAAAGCTGTCATTATTTTATATATATTTCTAAATGTAAATGTATAGCTTTGAGGATATCTAGTATAAGTAATATCATGGTGTGTAAAAATTTTATTTTTATAAAATACAGGAGCCGTATTACCCAAATTAAGTAATAATGGTTTCCCTTTTTTATTTAAATATTTGGGAAGAGTATATTGCTCCCAAAAATGACCTGATCCACCTAATACTTCTAAAATATTGAATCTTAAAAGTAAAGATTGGTCTAAGACTGATGAAATAGAAGGTACTAAGAACACTAAATCATTGCGTAAAAAATTTAACTCTTTACATAACTCTATAGAAAACCTTTGTACACCTGTTAGAGGCTGTGTTAAAAACCTTGCATTAATATAAATCATTGATTTTTTTTCCACTCCTTATAAAATGGTGATATTCTTAGAGCTTTGTAACACATCAATTTTCTATATAAGTATAGCCCTACAAATTTTCTAAAAGATTTCTGTAAAAATATTTTTAACTTAGATTTGTTTCTCCAACTATTATCAAAATGATGAATAGTGAAGTTATATTTTCTATTAAATGATGGTTGTTCAAAATAATATTTAGGTAAAATTAAAATTTCATCTATTCTAAACTCTTTTCCATTTAATTTAAAACCATCAACATTATTAATAAAATATTTAGTAAATAAATCATTATTTGGTGAGGAAGTAGAAATCTCTTTATTTTCATAAATTTCCATAATTTTTTTTATATGTATATTCCTTTTATTAGCACCAATAACAGCTGTGCCTAAATTACAATCAAACATATAGCCCATAAAAATATTATATGAAAGTAGTTCATCAAATTTTTTTAATACTTCGACATCTTGATCAAGATATATTCCACCATACTGATATAAAATATCTAACCTAGCATAATCAGACAAATGGGCCCATTTTTTGTTTTCATAACAATATGAAGTATAAGAATTTTTATAAACATCATAATTATCTTCATTCCATTCAAAAATCTGGTAACCATAAGACTCTAATTTTTTTAAATTTGTATTCAATATTTTTATGAATTCAGTTTTCTTAGATTTACCGAACCAAAAAATATGTATTTTTTTCTCAATCATTTACAATACCATCCAATTTGAATTAATCTAATTATTATATTTCTTGAAGAAAGATAATAAAATAGCACCTAAAAAAATAGAGTAAATAGGCAATTCCACAATATTATATGTCAGACACCCCATTAATAAAATAACATATATAAGTAAAAAGTTATCATTCCAGTATATTTTTTTTATTTTCAATATATTTAGTAAAAAATAAACTGCGAAAATTAGACTCACTACTCCAAAATTAATATATAAATAGACCAAGAAATTATCAGCAGGATAAGCTGATGATCCCTTTAGCATCAAAGGAGATCCGATAGATCCAAAACCAGATCCAAATGTCTTATCTAATAGGCTATTCAATAGTTTAAAACTATCTGGCCACGTTTCATAAAATCTTATAAATAGTGTGTTATTACCTAAATAATCTTTCTCGCCAAAAAAAAGATAATAATATGAAATCGGAAGATAAAAAAATGTTAATATTTGCAATACTATAAATTTAAATTTATTTTTAATAAAAAATATCAATAGCACAATTATTGCTGTTGCTATCATTGTTTTTGTAGTACTCAAAAATAATCCATGTAGCATCAAACCAAATATAATTATAAAAATTATTATATTTAATAAATTTATTTTTTTAATAAATTCACCCAAGAAAAGTGTGCCACTTATAAGTAATAATGCAGCCACTGTTATTGAGCTTTCTGTAAAACCAGGATTTCTATTAACTCCAGATGCAGTCCAATCTTTAGAAATGTTTTTTGTTGAGCCAAATGTTTCATACTCGACCCCCTGAAATATTGAACCAAAGCTATCTACATAAAATAGACCTATATAATTACATAAAAAAATTAATACCCAAAAAAACTTAGCAGATAAAAATTTTAATAATATTTCGTATTTTATTGAAGCTGAGAAAAAAATAGTTATAAAAACATATACACCTAATAGTGAAGAAATTATTTTTTGATCCATTAAAGAAATAATCATATAGATTAAAATTATAAAGTAGAACAAAAACCAATTTCTTTTGTTTTTTGAATAGTGTAAAATATTTAAAGGAATTAAAATTACCATCAAAAATGGGAAAATATATCTTAGTAATGGGCTAATAGAAATTACAAAAACCGACAAAGAAGTATAAACAACCATTAGAAACATTACACCTAGATTAAAACGATCTAATTTAAGTTTCATCCTTCAATACCTTTTCATAAATCAGAACATATAGCTCAACATTTTTTTTGATATTAAAATCCATTGTTATATTTTTTTTCACAACCTGCTTTACATTCGAAGAAAATTCTTTAATTTCATAAATATTATCAAAAAAATCAAATAATTCAGCAACACCACCTATTTTATTAGTATAAACATTGACGCCTGCTAATGCGGATTCAACAACAACCCTACCAAAGGGTTCGTTCCATTTAATAGGTAAAACTACAGAATCTACTTGGCTTATAAAACTTTTAAAGTTTATAAATCCCAATAATTCCACATTTGCCTCATCTGCAATTTTTTTTAATTGATCCCCTTCGGAACCATTTGGAAATTTTCCAGCTGCAATAAATTTAATATTTTCAGTTCGATTTTTTTTTGCAATATCACAAAATACATCAAACCCCTTGTCTTCACTTAACCTACCAATAAAACCTACACATTTAGTAGGTTTTTCTTTATTTACAAAAACTTTTTCTATAGGATTATAAATAAAATCTGCATTTTTATTATTGAAGAATCCTTCATTTAAATGAAAATCTAAAATAAATTTACTTATTCCAACATATGAAGTTACTTTTTTGGAAGCTTTCCTTTTTATAAAGGACCAAAGTTTGACTTCAATATCATTTGTAGATTGTATTTTTCCTTTTTTGAATAAAGTAGAATTAGGATGATGTAAATAATAATCTCTTGATGTGTGTACCAATGGTATTTTATGTTTATTAACTATCGACCATACAGCAACTGAAAAACCGGCTATATTATTTGTATGTACAACATCTGGTTTGAATTCTAAAAGTTCACTTTCTATCCTTTTGGACATTACAATATTATATGTATCCAAAAGATGCCAAACTAACTTTTCCAATTTAGTCGGTACATAATCAGAATATGGCCAATACTTATTAAACAGTGGTAAATAAGAAACTTCTACTCCATTTACTCTATCTATTTTCTTTACATTTTGATCATGTAAAGAAACGACTCGAACCTCATGCCCTGCTTTTACAAGACCTTCAGCTAAAAGCTGTACTGATACTTCTGCCCCACCTATTTTATGTGGATGGTATAAGGTATTTACAATTAATACTTTCATAATATTTTATACAAAAATTTCAGCATCTTTAATTTTTAAAGCAAAACGGTCTTTATCAGTTAACATTATTTCTACATTTACTTCAATTGGCCATTCAATTGTAATTTCTGGATCATTCCAAACAATACTACGCTCACACTCTTTAGAATAGTAATCAGTTGTTTTATATAAAAACTGTGTATTTTCCTCTAAAGCAATAAAACCATGGGCAAAACCAGCAGGAATCCAAAACTGCTTATGGTTTTCACCACTCAATTCAACACCAACCCATTGCCCAAAAGTTTCAGAGTCTTTACGTATATCTACGGCAACATCCCATGCACGGCCTTGGACCACACGAACCAACTTACCTTGCGCATGTGGATTTAACTGATAATGCAAACCGCGTAGTACACCTTTTTTAGAAAAAGAATGATTGTCTTGAACAAATTGAGGAATCTCTAAACCGCGGTCAGCCAATGCTTTTTCAAATGCCTGTTGATTAAAACTTTCCATGAACCAACCACGGTCATCTCCAAACACACGCGGTTCAAAGATAAGTAAATCTTTGATTTTAGTTTCAATAATATTCATATTTTTACCTGATTGATGGTCGGCAAGAAGTGATTTATTTCATTATAAATCACTTCTGCCAATTTAGGGATTAAGCTTTATGTGACTGGTCTTTATATAACTTAAGCAAATACTGCCCATAGCCTGTTTTTTTGAAAAACTCGCCACGTGCTTTAAGCTGATCTGCATTAATCCAGCCATTATTAAATGAAATCTCTTCCAGACTCGCCACCTTCAAGCCCTGACGATGCTCAATGGTCTGTACAAACTGGCTTGCTTCCAATAGTGAGTCATGTGTACCTGTATCTAACCATGCAAAACCACGGCCAAGTACTTCCACATTAAGACTATTTTGCTGTAGGTATACATTATTGACATCTGTAATTTCGAGCTCACCACGGTGTGAGGGCTTGATATTTTTCGCAATTTCAACCACAGTGTTATCGTAAAAATAGAGACCTGTTACCGCATAGTTAGATTTAGGCTGCTCAGGTTTTTCTTCAATACTTAAAGCTTTACCTTCAGTATCAAAATCAACCACCCCAAAACGCTCAGGATCATTGACATAATAGCCAAATACAGTTGCACCATTTGACTGATCTGTCGCACGTTTTAACTGATCGCTAAAGTGTTGACCATAGAAAATATTGTCCCCTAAAATCAGACAAACATTATCTTCGCCAATAAACTCTTCACCCAAAATAAATGCTTGCGCCAAACCATCTGGTGAAGGCTGAACTTTATAAGACAGTTGAATACCAAGTTCCTCACCCGTACCCAATAGTTTTTCAAAATTTGGTAAATCTTCTGGTGTCGATATAATCAGAATTTCTTTAATACCCGCTAGCATCAAAACAGAAAGCGGGTAGTAAATCATTGGCTTGTCATAAATTGGTAGCAATTGTTTAGATGTTCCCATTGTAATTGGGTATAAACGTGTACCAGAGCCACCTGCTAAAATAATGCCTTTACGATTTATTGAGTTTGTCATGTTATAAAATCTCTTGAATGACCTGAGTTACGCCTTGCTTCCACTCTGGTAAATGCAACTTAAATGTATGTTTTAATTTCTGTGTATTTAAACGCGAATTTAATGGGCGTCGTGCTGGAGTTGGGTATGCAGATGTAGCAATTGGAGTTACCCTTTGAATAGCTAAATTTATGCCACTTTGACGAGCTTGTGCGAAAATAAACTGAGCATAGTCATACCATGTTGTTTCGCCCGCAGGTGCCAAATGATAATGCCCATGTAAGATTGCTTGCTGCTCAGAAGATTGCAAACTGTAATAACGTAGAACCTGAGCTGTAATATCAGCAATTAAAGCTGCACCTGTAGGCACACCCACTTGATCCTGAATAATGCTCAATTCATCTTTGGTTTTTGCCAATTTAAGCATAGTCTTAATAAAATTATGCCCATGTGTACCGTAGACCCAGCAGGTACGGAAATTAATAAAACGCACTTGGCTATTTTCAAGCGCAATTTCACCATCACGCTTACTACGGCCATAATAGTTTATAGGCTGTTTGACCTCATCTTCAGTCCAAGCATTTACCCCCATACCATCAAATACATAATCAGTCGAGTAATGTATTAACAGTATATTCTGCTGTTTACATCGCTCAGCCAAATATGCCACTGCGGTATGATTAATTAAATCAGCAGCATCTTGTTCAGATTCTGCTTTATCGACTGCCGTGTATGCAGTCGCATTAACCACAATATCAGGTTGGATTTGCTTCAATACGTGTTCAATCGCTGAAAAGTTTGCAATATCACCACATAATCCAATTTCATTATTAGAGCGATCTAAGGCTGTGACTTCACCCAGAGGCTGTAATGCACGTTGAAGCTCCCAACCAACCTGACCATTTTTACCCAAAAGTAAAATCTTCATTGAATAATCAGACCTGTTCAGTTCGATATTGCTGTTGAATCCAGTTCTGATATTCACCACTCTGAATATGCTCAACCCATTCTTGATTACTTAAATACCATTCAATCGTTTTTCTTAGGCCTGTCTCAAAACTCTCTTGAGGTACCCAACCCAAGTCTTTTTGAATTTTACTCGCATCTATCGCATAACGTAAATCATGCCCTGGTCGATCTGTTACATAAGTAATCAAATCTTGATAGTGCTTAATACCTTGAGGCTTATTTGGTGCTAAATCTTCAAGCAAATCACAAATGGCTTTTACAACATCAATATTCTTTTGTTCGTTATGACCGCCAATATTATATGTTTCGCCCACTGCAGCTTCTGTCATGACTTTATATAAAGCACGTGCATGATCTTCAACAAAAAGCCAGTCACGGATTTGATGACCATTACCATAGATAGGCAAGGCTTTTCCTGCCAAAGCATTTTGAATAATCAAAGGAATAAGTTTTTCAGGGAAATGATAAGGTCCATAGTTATTCGAGCAATTGGTCACTACCACAGGTAAACCATAAGTACGATGCCAAGCACGGACTAAATGATCTGAACTTGCTTTACTTGCCGAATACGGCGAACTTGGTGCATAAGGTGTTGTTTCTAAGAAAAGATCATCTGTCCCTTCTAAGTCACCATACACTTCATCTGTAGAAATATGATGAAAGCGGAAAGCTTGTTTTTTATTATCAGGTAAAGTATTCCAATATTGGCGTGATGCCTCTAACAACTGGTACGTACCAATAATATTGGTTTCAATAAAAGCTGCAGGGCCTGAAATGGAACGATCTACATGTGACTCTGCAGCTAAATGCATAATCGCATCTGGCTGAAAATCAGCAATAAGGCGATCAAAAGTTTGACGATCACAAATATCAGTTTGTGAAAATGTATAACGTTCGTGACCGTGAACACTTGCTAGAGATTCTAAATTTCCAGCATACGTGAGTTTATCAACATTCAGAACAACATCTTGAGTGTTTTGAACAATATGACGTACTACTGCTGATCCAATAAAACCAGCTCCCCCAGTAACAAGTATTTTCATAATAATTCCGAAATATTAATTTTCACCAAAAAGATCACGTGTATACACTTTATCGAGCACATCACTTAATTCATTTACAGCCCGATTCGCAATAATCACATCTGCACGTTGTTTAAAAACAGAAAAATCATTCACTACTTCAGAATTAAAAAAGCGCTCTTCCGTCAAATTTGGCTCATAGACAATCACGTCAATACCTTTGGCTTTAATACGCTTCATAATACCTTGAATCGCAGATTCTCTAAAGTTATCCGAGCCTTGTTTCATCACTAAACGATAGATTCCAACCACTTGTGGCTTTAATTGTATAATTTGTTGCGCAATAAAGTCTTTACGGGTGGTATTGGACTGAATAATTGCACCAATTAAATTTTGTGGCACAGCTTGATAATTGGCTAATAACTGTTTGGTATCTTTAGGTAAGCAATAACCACCATAACCAAATGATGGATTATTATAATGGCTACCTATTCGCGGATCCAAACCTACAGCTTCAATAATATCTTTACTGTTTAATCCACGTAATTCACAATAAGTATCTAATTCATTAAAATAAGCTACACGCATTGCTAAGTAGGTATTAGAAAACAGTTTTACAGCCTCTGCTTCTGTTGACTCCATCAATAAAACAGCAACATCATCTTTTAATGCCGCCTGCTGAAACAACTCCCCAACTTTACGCCCTGTTTCTGAACGGTCACCGATCACTATTCGTGAAGGGTATAAATTATCGTACAGCGCTTTACCTTCTCGTAAAAACTCTGGTGAAAAGACGATATTTAAATTCGGATATTGGATTCGAATATTTTGAGTAAAACCCACTGGAATAGTTGATTTAATAATAATCGTTGCCTTCGACTGTAAGGTATCTAGGTCTTTAATTACTTGTTCAATAGAAGAAGTATCAAAGTAATTAGTTTCTTCATCATAATTGGTCGGTGTCGCAATAATAATAAAATCTCTATCTTTATAAGCAATCGCCCGATCAATTGTCACCTCAAAATGAGCAACGTGTTTTAAATATTTCTCGATATATTCATCTTGAATCGGAGAAATTCCATTTTTCAGTAATGCTACCCTACGCTGATCTATATCTAATGCAATAACCTGATGCTGATCAGCCAACATCATCGCATTAGATAAACCCACATAGCCCGTGCCAACAACACAGATTTTCATCATAATAATGCCCTTTTATCTATTCAAAAATTTCTTTGCCAAATTTGGATTCAAAAAACAAAGAGGTATTATGTATGCAATTAACCCTATTATAAGTTTAATAAAAAAATTGTTAAATGTTATTTTTTCTAAATATAAATTTACTACATACAGCACTAAAAACATAAATAATGCCGGTATTATAGTTTTATAAATAACGAGAAATACATCTTTTAAGGAAAATTTTAAAATTTTACCCATTAAAAACATTACAGGGAAAAAGTTCAAAATATTTGCTATAAAATACATTTTCACAAATATTTCAATATCATACTGAGCACCTATAAAAAATGCGCAACTATATATAAGAGCTCCAACACACCCCAATAAAAACAACCAATTTGTACGTTGGAATGCTGTAAAAACTGCACCCGATGTACTTAATATGGCTTGAATAATGGCACTTGGCGCTAACCAGCAAAGAATAATCGTAACACCCGCCCACTCATCTTTAAAAAAAAGAGCTACAAAATCATTTGATAATGCAGATATCCCAAACATTAGAGGTGCTGTTAACATGCAAATTATGAAGACACAATTAAAATAATTATATCTAATTACATCAAAGTTGCTTAAATCATGAGAAATATGAGGTAAAAGAGCTCTCGAAACAACAAATGTCATACTCTGCACAGGAAAAAGCATTATTCTATATGCAATTGAATAGGCACCTAAAACAGCAGAGGAAAAGTATCTACCGATTAAAATAACATCTAAGTTTCTGGAAAAATAATTAATTAAATTAAATCCTAATAAATTCCCACTGAAATGATAAATATGTTTTAAATCTTCATTTTTATATGAATCAAATAGACTCAACTTCACTCCAGATAAAAACCGGCAAGAAATAGAAATCAGTAAAGCTGAAACCACCATCTGAGTTACAATACTATACACACCAAAATCAAGATGCGCCATTATGATTGCCACTACCAGGCCAGTAGTACTAGAAAAAATTTCAATTTTTGCTAATAGTTTAAAATTCTGCTCTTTTTCTAATTTTGCCCTATGCACTATACCTAAAGCAGTAATTGGAAAAATTATAGATAAAAAATAAAGTAAACCATAAAGCTCTGACCTTCCAAAATATTCAACAACAATAGGTGCACATAAAAAAATCACACCTAATACTAAAATTCCAATACATATATTAATTTTATATACTAAGTTATAAAAACCAATAGTAATATTTTGCTTTTGTATAACAGCAGAAGCAGTTCCCATATCACTAAAAATGATTGCCAAATTCATGACTATCGCTGTCATTGCCAGCAAACCATATTCATTTGGCGAGATAATCCGTGTTAGATAAAAAATTGTTACTATTTGTGCTAAAATTTTTACTAACTGACTAACCCCAATCCATTTCACATTATTTAATAATGACATCTATTTTTTCGCTTTTTTCGCACATCTAGGGTGAAATCCATTAAAATAAGTCATAAGTATTACTTCTATACGATTTAATTTTCGGAAATTTTTTATTAGTAGCTTTAACAACCTGAGCATTTTAAATTTTTGATAATATTTTATAGATAAAGTCTGATCATATAATCTCTCTATATATCGCCATTCACTGATCCCCCCCTCAGCTCGGGATAATGAGTGATCAATAGAAATCAAAGAGCTAACTTTAAAGGCTATATTTTCACCCTTTAAATAATTAATTTTCCTAAAAAAGCTAATATCCACACCATAAAGTGAAAAATTCGAATCAAACAATTCAAGATTATTATCCCTGAAGACATCTTTAACATTTTTAGAAAAAATCAAGCCAGAACCAATAGAGTAAATCTCAGAATACTCAGTAATCAGACCATAAGATGTGTAAATATTTCCATTTACGATTGGATAATATTGTTTTTTATCTTGAATTGCATAAATTTTTGGGATTTCTATATCAATATCACTTAAATTAAAAATTTGTTTTTCACTTTCTTTAGTAATATGAGTATCATCATCAAAAATCACATAATAATCACTTTTAAAGTTAGCAACAAAATCATTATAAATCCAACTTAAAGGTTTGTTTTCCAAAAACTCAAAAAAATAAACTTGATTATGCTTTAATTTTAGAAAATTCAAAAAGCTATCTTCACCATTTAACTTTTCAGGACCATTATTTACAACTACTAAATTGTCGATTTTATTTTCAAAATCAAGAATACATTTTAATGTTTGAGATTGCGTAAAATCCTTGCCATACAAAATCACAAGTAAAGAAATTTCTTTTCGTTGCATTTATAGAACCTAATTAATTATTTCTGGAGTAACCATCAACGTAACTCTCCAAGAGTGACTTCAAATGAAGTATTTTTGAAAGATCTTTACAACTTTCGCCAAGTTGCTCAAATATACTAACTATTTCTAAAAACTCATAATATTTTTCAAAAGATTTTAAAATCCGCTCATGCTTTGTTTTTTCAACATTTTCTGCATCAATTAATAATTCTTCATACAATTTTTCACCTGGTCTTAGCCCAGTAAATTCAATCTTAATATCCCCAAGCCCTTTTTCATCTACAGGCTTAAAACCACTCAAGCGAATCATTTGTTTGGCTAAGTCTACAATTTTAACAGGCTCGCCCATATCTAATAAAAATACATCACCACCAGTACCCATCGCACCCGCTTGAATCACCAGCTGTGCAGCCTCTGGAATAGTCATAAAGTAACGCGTTACTTCAGGATGCGTCACCGTGACAGGTCCGCCTTGTGCAATTTGCTTTTTAAACAATGGTACCACAGAACCTGATGAACCCAGCACATTACCAAAACGTACAATACTGATTTGAGTCTTTGGATTTGTCGATGCTAAACCCTGACAATACAGCTCTGCCATGCGTTTAGAAGCGCCCATCACATTGGTTGGACGCACGGCTTTATCCGTTGAAATTAATACAAAGGTTTCAACATTTTGATTCACTGCAGCATCTACACTGCGCCGCGTACCAATTGAGGTATTGTAAATGCCTTCAAATGGATTTGCCTCTACAAGCGGCACATGCTTATAAGCCGCCGCGTGATACACCGTTTGTACCGCATATTGCTGCAATATACGTTCCAGTTTTGACTGATTGGTGACAGAACCTAATACTGGAATAATTTGTATATCAAATGCCTGCAATTCACGGTCAATCGAATACAAAGCAAATTCAGACATTTCAAACAGCACCAGCAATTTAGGCTGATGTTTCACCATCTGACGGCATAACTCAGAGCCGATTGACCCCCCTGCCCCTGTGACCATGACCACTTTATTTTTAATATTTTTTTCTAAAAGCGCTAACTTTGGTGGTACTGGATCACGTCCTAGTAAGTCAATAATGTCGACTTCTCTGATGTCGGAGACTTGAACGCGCCCTCCTACCAGTTGGGTAACTCCTGGCAGCTCCATAATTTTCACATTAGACGGTTCAAAAGACTCGATAATTGCTTTTTTACGTGCACGACTTACAGATGGCATAGCCAGTAATATTTCTTCGATGTGAAACTTACGAAATGCTCCGAGTGCCTTTTTGGGTGAAAAGACTTTTAATCCGCTTAAAGACTGCCCTTGTAGCGAAGCTTTATCATCAATAAAACAGACGGGCAAATAGTCATCTGAGCGATATAATGCGGCCGCAATTTGCTGCCCCGCAAGCCCCGCACCATAAATCGCGACACGCTTACGGTTTTGCTTTTTCACAAAAGTACGCAGTGTGGCATAGCGAATCACAGCACGGCTCCACCACATCCAAGAAAACAGCACAAAGCCGTACATGAGCGGAATGCTCATAGGAATAAAGGCTAAACCAAGTTTCTTAACCGCATATAACCCAACAATTTGAATAAATGTCGCAATCGAAATCCGTAGCAAATAATCTTCATTGAAAGAGCGTACAATCGCGCTATAAATGCCGAGTAAGGCAAAAATTGCAACACCAAAAACACCTACATACAGATACCAGAAATCTAAGCCTTCCATGACTGGAACATTAGGTTTGGCTAGTCGAATGGCATAAACCAGCCACATCATCAAAGGCAAAACACAGATATCCATGACCACTAAAACAGCTTGTTTTTGACGGCGCGGCAAAGATGCAATGACTCGGATAATGTCTTTCACGATGGGCTCAATGGTTTAGATAAAGGCAAAAAGTTGCATAACAAATTATACGCTGTTTTAAATGGAGATTTGTGAGATCACCTGTTGGATACTATCCACCATTTTTTGCATATTACTGTCAGACAAAGTCGGATGTACCAAAAACATTAAACTGTTTTCTCCCAAGCTTTTGGCATTAACCAGTCGTTGCTCAGGACGCCAAGGCGTTCCATCGAAGGCTTTTTCTAAATACACTTCTGAACATGAACCGCTAAAGCATGGAACTGCTTGAGATGAAATTTCCGCCATAATGCGGTCACGAGACCAGCCGTCGGGTAAAACATCGACATTGACTTGCACATAGCATTTATAAGCGGCATGTACATAGTAACTAGAGGGTTTCGCTACGGTAAAATAAGGGCTGTTTTCAAATACAGCTTGGATACGTGCCATATTGGCATTGCGTTTTGCTGTCCATTCTGGCATTTCTTTGAGTTGCAGCCGACCAATCACGGCTTGCATTTCCATCATGCGCCAGTTGGTACCAAATGAATCATGCAACCAACGAAAGCCCGGTGGATGTTGTTTGTTATAGACGCTATCAAAGTTTTTACCGTGATCTTTATACGACCACATTGTTTTCCAAAGAACTTCATCATTGGTGGTGACCATCCCGCCTTCACCGCCTGTGGTCATAATCTTGTCTTGGCAGAATGACCACGCCCCAATATGACCAATTGAACCTGCCGATTTGCCTTTGTACATCGCGCCATGTGCTTGGGCACAGTCTTCAATCACGAAGATGCCTTTTTCCTCAGCCAAGTGCATGATGGGGTCCATATCACACATCCAACCTGCCAAATGCACACAAATAATGGCTTTGGTATTGGGTGTTAAAACCGCTTCAATTGTATGGCGTGAAATATTTTGTGAATCGAGTTCCACATCGGCAAAAATCGGGTTTGCACCTGCGGTGACAATTGAACTTGCTGAAGCTAAAAACGTGCGTGAGGTGACAATCACGTCATCACCTGCACCAATACCCAAAGCTTTAAGGGCTAAATCAAGTGCCACGGTACCATTGGCGACGGCAACTGCATGTTTGGTTCCAGCAAACTGTGCAAATTCCTTTTCGAATTCACGGCATTCTTGACCGGTCCAATAATTCACCTTATTAGATAAAAGGACTTTTGATACCGCATCGGCTTCTGCTTGAGTAAAGCTTGGCCAAGGTTCAAATGCACTGTTTAACATCGAGTTTTCCTAGTCTCAAAATCGAGTTTAAAAATCTATTTTTTCGTCACAATACGGGCAGGATTGCCCACCACTGTTGCGCCCGCAGGGACACTTTTGGTGACCACGGCGCCCATGCCGACAATCGCGCCTTTGCCAATCACAAATGGCTGATCGGGCGTACCCTGCTTAATCATGGCACCTGCGCCGATATAGGCATTGTCATGAATATGAATATTGCCGTTGCATTTTACGCCTGGCGCAAAGGTAACGAAATCCCCAATCACACAATCATGCTCGACATAACTGTATAAATTGGCATGAAAACACTTGCCGATTTTGACATTAGAGCCAATGCTGACAAAAGGACTCAAAGCAGAACCTTCAGCGAGTTCAATTTGATCCATTAAAACCACATGGTCCGCAATGATCGACCAAAGCTGAATGCCATCCGCTTCTAAACGCTGAGCGATTTTTTCACGCACACGACTATTGGCAATCGCAATTTGCACGTATTTTGTCGATGCAAATTCATTTAGAAACGCTTGGTAATTCATGGCACGATGACCATTGACTGAAGCAATGTCTGTTAAAGCATCATCGATAAAGATAATTTCAGACGCATCACCTTGACGTGCCAATTGCTGACGCGCGACAGGCATCATGCTACGCCCACAACCTGAAGCGCCATAAATTGCATAAAGTGTTGTCATTTTTTTTGTTCCGGTGTGCCGGTAAATTTGGTCATGGTCGCTTCACCTTCAGCACTGATATCATCCTTGGCAATGACTTTTTTTATGGTTTTCAGCATGATTTTAAAGTCGAGCCACAGCGATTGATTTTCAACATACCATGTATCGAGTTCTAATTTCTTTTCCCATGAAATGGCATTACGACCATTCACTTGCGCATAACCGGTGATGCCCGGACGCACGTTGTGACGTTTGGCTTGCTGCTCGTTATATAAAGGCAGATATTCCATCAGTAAGGGACGTGGGCCAACAATGCTCATATCACCTTTAATCACATTCCACAGCTCCGGCATTTCATCCAAACTGGTTGCACGAAGCATTTTGCCAAATGGCGTGAGACGCTCACTGTCGGGTAATGGATTGCCCTCAGCATCAAGCGCATCCTTCATGGTGCGGAACTTAATCATTTCAAAAGGCTGACCATTTAAACCTGGACGCACCTGACGAAACAACACCGGTGAACCTAAATTCTTTTTCACTTTATGTGCCACGATCAAATACATAGGCGACAGCAGCACCAGCGCAGATGATGCAATAACAATATCCAATAAGCGCTTTAACATGGTTCACTCTTAAGATTAGATGAAGATGGGGAAATAGTATCCATTTCTAGCAATGATTATACCCTGTTCGACGTCATCAGATTTGTAAAATATTTCAACCATCACAGGGACTCAAGTAGTCACTGTTCTAAAAGCTGCCAAACCATATAGCTGTTTAGAGATCTGTCCAACGACGATTGACTGCATGACCTGGGTTATTCATGCTGATAACCTTCGCGTAGTTTCCTACTGCAGTTGCATTTTCAGGAATGTCTTTCGTCACCACGCTGCCTGCACCGATAGTGGCATTATTGCCAATTTTGACATGCTCAATAATGCAGACATTTGGTCCAATATAAACATTGTCACCAATTTCAGCAGCTTTACGCCCACCATTGGCGCCAATGGTGGTAAATTGCGACAAATTCACATTATTGCCAATCACGGTTGTCGGATTGACGACCAACGGCCCGCCATGACCAATAAACAAGCCATAGCCAATTTTAGTCGTGGTATGAATATCTATGCCGTACTGCTTTCTTTTATAATAATAAATCGGATAAGCCAACTTCGCCCAAAAAGATTTTGCACTGGCCAAACGCAGCCAAAATGAAAAATTAAAACCACGATTGAAAAAATAAGTTTTCAAACTGACATGACCAGTATAACGGTATAAATCACTTTTTATATATTTTAAAGTCATCTGGATCGCCTCTTAAATTGGGTGAATCGCCTTTAATGGATACCCATTTCAGCCAGCATGTGCTTATTCACTTGATGCACATTATATTTATTCAGCACAATTTCCCGCGAACGCTGCCCCATATATTCAATCAATTTTGGATCTTCAATAAAGTACTGCATGCTTTGCACCAAATCATCGACTGATTTCACCCCGACCAAATAACCATTCACACCATGCGATACTGTTTCACGGCAACCGGGTGCATCAGTGGTAATAATCGCCCGCCCCATAGCCATCGCTTCTAATACAGTACGTGGTGTACCTTCACGATACGATGGCAATACATATATTGAACTTTGGGCAATAGCCGGTCTGACATCACTGAGTTTCCCCCAATATTTAAGGCGACCATCGGCAATCCACGTATCGAGTTCGGCTTGAGAAATAGCTGATGGATTATCATCAATCCAACCGACCAAATGAAATTCCGCTTCAGGATGCTTTTCTTTGATGATACGTGCCGATTCAGCATATTCACGCACGCCCTTATCACCCAAAAGTCGTGCAATAAGTAAGAAAGAGGCTTTGACCTGCCCTTGTTCATTTTTTGGTAAAGGCATGACATCAAAGTCTTGCACATTTACCCCTGAACCATTCACTACTACAGTGGGTTTATCAGCATCAAGCAAGTGCATATCTTGAAACAATTTGAGGTCATCAGGATTTTGAAAAAAGACTTTGTCACTACGTTTTAATGCTTGCGCATATAAGCCATGCACCAGCTTTTGAAACAGACTACGCTTGCCAGATTCCACATTTTGAAAGGCATAGCCCAAACCTGTAATTAAGGCAAAACGATGCGGTACTTTCGCAAGCCATGACGCGAGCGTGCCATAAATCACAGGTTTAATAGTATAGGACAGCACATACTCAGGCTGAATTTGACGAATTTGCCGATAGATATGTTTTAATAGTTTTAAATCAGCCAGTGGATTGGTGCCGGTACGCTGCATGGGAATCTCATGCAGATGATAGCCCAGGGCTTGCAGTTTTTGCTGTTCTTCGGGGAATGATGCAAATTCAGGCGCCATGATGTGAATTTCATAACCGTGCGCAGAAATCGCTTCTAATAACTTGCCACGAAAATTGAGTACAGATGGAAAAAAACTGCTGATCATTAGAAATTTCAACGGCTTTGCTCCCAAACTTGCATATATTGCTGACTCACTTTCTCAATACTGAAATTTGCTTCTACGCGCTCACGCACGGCTTGTTTCAACTGCAATTTTTCATCATTGCTTTGCTGCACATATTTTAAAATTGCTTGTGCCAAAGCTTGCGCATTACGTGGTGGAACGATACTGCCTAAATCCTGCACAATATATTTGGCATCGCCAACATCGGTACTGATACATGGCAAACCTGATGCCATGGCTTCGACCAATACATTCGGAAAACCTTCGGTAATCGAAGTCATGAGGAATGCATCAATGGATTGATAAAAGGCAGGCATATCTGAGATTTGATCAAGCAAATGAACTTTTTCGGCATCTAACTGATACTGCTCGAATAAAGCTTTCACTTCAAGATTTTCTAGGCTTGCACCACCACCTGCAATTTTAAAAATGATGTTTTCATTTTTCAGCAAGCCCATGGTTTCAAACAAATAGGGATAACCTTTGGCCGTATGATAACGCCCTGCAAAACCAATCACGGTTGGTTCATGCAATTGAGGATTAGGCTGAAATTTATCTAAAAACACGCCATTGGCAATCACTTGGCTATAGCCATTTTTAAAGCCGAAGGCCTGATGCTGCTGCATAGACGAATGCGCACAATAAATAATAGCACTAGGTTGCTGTGACAGTATTTTGCTTATGCCCAAGGCAATCTTGGTGCTGATTGATTCATCTTTAGGAGAAGCAAGAGAATGATGAATGCCCCATACGACCTTTGGTTTTTTCGCTAAACCAATAACACTGAGACTGGTCAATGCATTGGCATGGTACATCCAGCATTGCACCGTTGCGGGCTGTAGCTTTTTGAGTAATGCGCGCAGCTTACTCACCGTACTCAGCGTATTTAAACCATTCCAACCGAGCGCATAATGCGACTGACAACACTCTAAAGTACTTTGATACACCTCGGAAGTTTTCATCAGTGCAATGATCACGTGCTGATAGTCATGTTCAGTTTGCTGAATTAAGCGTGCCAACATCATTTCGGCACCACCTACGCCTGCAAAGTTGGTGATCACATGTACCATCAAAGGTTTGCTCATGCCGCCGACTCCATGATTCGCAAATACTGCTTAATTACGGTTTGCTTATGAAACTGCTGAATATGTGATTCAAAATCAGCATCTTGATATTGCACATAATCTGCAAATATCGCTTGCTGCATCGCTTGGATTAAACCTGCCTGATCATTACATTCAACCAATAAACCAAACTTAGAGTTTTCTAGGATTTCCATTGGTCCACTTGGACAGTTGGTACTCACCACTTTCACTTTAGAGGCTAAGGTTTGAATAAGTACACCCGGCAAGCCTTCCCAATTCGAGCTTAAAACAAATAGCGATGCATATTTAAAATAAGCGTATGGATTGGCATCAAAGCCCGGTAAATCCACCACGTCTTTTAAACCCAAGTCCACCACTAGAGCCTCAAACTCAGCACGTAATTCGCCTTCACCTAAAATCAATAATCGGGTTTCAGGATGCTGATTATGCAAGGCTTTAAACGAACGGATCAAAAAACCAAAGTTCTTTGCTTCAGTGAGACGCCCCACTGCCAAAATCACTTTATGGTCATTATTAAAAAAGCGATGCGTAACGGGCGCTTTGAGCTTTTCAAAATAGGCATCATCTAACACTGGGTTATAAATGGTGCTCAGGTTATTTTTCTTATAGCTATAGTATTCACGAAAATCTGCTTCAACCCCTTTGGAGACACAGACCACTTGCTGTGCCACAGGATACGTCCAATTCACCAAAGTTTTTAAAACGAATTTAGCAACACCCTGTAATTTCAAATTTTTAGACGGCGTCGATACTTCACGGAAAATTAATGCGGTTTGAACGCCTGCCAGTTTTTTAGCAATACTCGCCACAATATTGGTATGGGTTTGTGTTGCAACCAAACAATCATACTGCTCAGCTTTCAGCTTCATTTTTAAGGGTGTGATGCTATTCACAACACGACCGCAATTAAAATTCACCAATTGAATTTTCGGGCTGACTTCAGGCAAGAGTTTGGCTTTATCACCTTTGACATCACACACGCCCAAATGAATATTCAGACCTTGTTCTGCAAAGCTGTTGGCGAGTTGAATGACAGTACGTTCTGCACCGCCACCGCCCAAGCTTGGCAAAAAGAACATGACTTTATTCAACATATGCAGACCTAAATTTTAAAATGGGAGAATATTAATGCGGTGTTTTTGAGGCTTGAATGGCCATAGCGCGCTCAACCCGCTCACGATAATCCGTGATACCTGCAAGCTCACTGTCACTGGCACAAGTACTTTGAATTTTGGCTTGATAATCTGCAAAACTGGATACCACTTTTGCAGGTACGCCAATTGCCACGCTATGATCAGGAATGTCTTTGGTCACCACTGAACCTGCGCCAATCACCACATTTGAGCCAATGCTCACACCAGGCATAACAATGCTGTTGACCCCAATAAATACATGCGAACCGACTTGAATTGGTGCAAAGCGTTGGTAGCGTTTACCTTGCTCATCTTTGATTAAACAAGTACTGCCATCATGGGTAATAAATTTCACCCCCGAGGTCACGGTCACATGATCACCAATACTGACCAAAAATGGTTCTGAGCCCCAGCTTTTAATATAAATTCGGCAATTTTCACCGACGGTCACACCTTTTTTACGTGCATAAGCCACACTGCCTTTTGCCATAAAATAAGCCAAATCAAACAGCTGTAGAAAAGCAGAAACCATAAATGACATACACAATACCTGAATGAGGCGAGGCAACTTAAAAGGAGGAAAATAAGTCAGCTATTTTACGCTGAAAATCTACTTTACGATATGGAAACCGCAGTCACGATGCAGGATGAAAAAATAAGATCAGAGCGATTTGATTTTTTTAACAGGACTACCGACATAGACACCTGATTCATCCAAAGGTTTCGACACGAGGCTACACGCGCCAATCACGCTATCATCGGCAATAGTTACACCATCAAGTACCGTAACTCGTGCACCAAGCCAAATATTTTTCCCTAAACTCACGCCCTGCTTGGTAATCGCATCTTTCACCAACAGATCAGGCTCACCAAATTTATGATTACTGGCAATAATAATGCTTTGCGTGCCAATACGGGTGTTATCGCCAATCGTGATACCACCACAGCCATTGATATACGATTTGGAATTAATGCTGACATCCTTGCCAATTAAGACCTTGCCACCAAAGCATTTGATATAGCAGTTTTCACCAATAAAACTGTTGTCAGCAATCTCAAGCACTGCACCATTTTCAACGATTAGGCTGGCATGATCGCCAATATAAACATTGTTGCCGATCTTGACTTGGCCATTAATCTCTAGGGTACACGCTTTGCCGAAGTAACGAAATTTTGTGCCAAATGCCATGTTGTACATCACTTTACGGCACTGTGAAGCAAACCAATTCATGTATTTTAAGGTTTTAAAAAACATCACTTTTTGCTACTCCACACAGAGAATAAAATGGCAAAGTTATAAAAAATCAGGGCAACCGGCACGGCAAGCAGCATATAGATTTTATCTTCTACCAGTAGATACAGGCCGAAAAATAAAACGAATTTAATCAATAACTCAATAATCTGCAATCTAAACAGCACATGGCTACTACGCTGTGCAATCAGGAAGGCCGAACTGGGCGGATTACAAAAAATGGCCCAATAGCCCAAGGCCAAAATCTGGAAATAGGTAGAGATGCCGACCCAGTCTTTGCCAAATACCCATAGATACAGGGATTCTGGCAGCACAAAAAACACGGCAAACAGCGGCAGAGACAGCAGACTCAACAGTACACTGCTTTTCAGGGCTTCCTGACTATTTTCCAGATGTTTAAATTTGCGGATAAAGAACTGGCGAATGGTTTGCGACATTAAATTAATCGGCACCCGCAAAGTCCGCTCCACAATGGCATAGAAGCCCATCGCCTGCACACCGACAAAATGCGAGACCACATAATAAGGCAAGTTATGCGAAAAGCTGTTCAGCAAGGCATGTGGCGTATTGGAATAAATAAAATCCTGATAGTGCTTAAATGCCTGCCAACTGACCTGATAAAGCTGATTTTTTACAATATAAATCAATATAAACAGCAGCATCAGCAGCGAACTGGCACTGTAACTGTTGACCAGGCTGATGCTCATCAACAAGGGCAAACCCAGCTGTACCAGCACCACAATCAGGCTACGCAAAATATTCAGTCCGACACAGAAATATTCTGCATGCGCGGCAAATTTATAATTATAGATAGTTTGAATCAGGGTATTGGCCAACACACCGCTACAAATGGCAACCACCACAGCCGCATTAAAAATAAAACTTAAGATGATGGCACTGACCGCCACAATACCTGTGGAGAACATCATTCCTTCAAAGATCAGGCTTTTTTTGTCCTGCTCTTCCGCGACCAATAAGGCTTGATCGAGACGCAAATTGGCAATGGTAGATAAAACGCTGACCACAGCCAAGGCAATACCATATTCACCAAAATCCTGCACCGAATAAAGGCGCGTTAAAAAAGGGAGTGCTATAAATGTAATTATCACACCTACCAATAAACTCGACGTAATTAAGCCAATCGACTGATATTTGGCGAAAATACGCGCAATCATGTCAGCTTTTTAATATACCAACGCATGGTCAGCTGAATACCAGCATCAATTCGAAACTCAGGTGCATAACCCAGAGCTTTCTCAATTTTGGCAATGCTGGCTTGGGAGTGACGTACATCTCCAGCACGGAAGTCTCGATACACTGCATCTTTGCAGTAATTCACGCCATTTTCAGCTAGTGCAGCATGAATCACACGATACAAATCATTTATTGTAGTACGATCGCCCACTGCTACATTATAGACTTGGTTTTTGGCTTCATCATTATGCGTAGTTGCTGCCAAAATATTCGCTTGAACTGTATTTTCGATAAAACAGAAATCACGACTGGTTTCACCATCACCATTAATGAAAACATCATCACCTGCAATCATGGCTGCGGTCCATTTTGGAATCACCGCAGCATAGGCACCGTTTGGATCCTGACGTTTGCCAAACACATTAAAATAACGCAAACCAATGGCTTTAAAACCATAAGTACGTGCAAACACATCTGCATACAACTCATTTACATATTTAGTGACTGCATAAGGCGAAAGCGGGTTACCAATATTTTCTTCCACTTTTGGCAATGCAGGATGATCACCATAGGTAGAACTACTGGCAGCATACGTAAAGCTAGATACTTTAGCATCACGTGCTGCCACCAACATATTTAAAAAACCTGTAATATTGGCAGCATTAGTCGTAATTGGGTCTGCAATAGAACGTGGCACAGAACCCAAAGCTGCTTGGTGCAATACATAGTCCACATTTGCACAGGCTTTTTGGCAATCTTCTAGATTACGAATATCACCCTCATAGAACTTAAAGTTTGCCCATTGCCCAACACTCACCAAGTGTTGCACTTCGTCCAAATTATGCTGATGACCTGTGGCAAAGTTATCTAAACCCACAACTTTCTGATTCAGCTTCAGTAAAGCTTCTAATAAGTTTGAGCCAATAAAACCGGCAACCCCCGTCACTAGCCAGATTTTAGGGCTCTGCTTTAATTGCTCGCATACTGTCTGATATTGGCTCATCTTTATAATATCCTTATCAATTATAAACGAAGATCAGATTCAGACTGTGCAAGTACATATTTCAAATCGTATAAAACATGTTCTGCTTTGCCCAAGGCACGAATTTTCTCTACGCCCATCTCTTCAAACTGATGATGTGCCACCGCCAAAATGATGGCGTCATAGCTGTGGTCTGTTAATGTCGAAACAGGCTGAATCCCGTATTCATGCTCGGCCTCGGCACGATCTACCCATGGATCATAAACATCCACATTCACGTGATATTCTTTCAGTTCATTGACGATATCAATAATGCGGGTGTTACGGATATCGGGACAGTTTTCCTTAAAACTTAAGCCCAAAACTAAAACTTTAGCACCTTCCACCTGAATTTTCTTTTTAATCATACCCTTGACTAACTGAGTCACCACATAAGCACCCATACCATCATTTAAACGGCGGCCGGCCAAAATAATTTCAGGGTGATAACCAATCGCTTGCGCTTTATGGGTGAGATAGTACGGATCCACCCCGATACAGTGCCCGCCGACCAGACCCGGACGGAACGGCAGGAAGTTCCATTTCGTTCCCGCAGCCTCAAGCACCGCTTCGGTATCAATCTCCATTTTATTGAAGATCACCGCCAACTCATTAATTAAAGCAATGTTCACATCACGTTGGGTGTTTTCAATCACCTTAGCGGCTTCAGCCACTTTTATGCTCGCGGCTTTATGTGTACCTGCTTCAATCACCAAGTTATAAACTTGGTCTACAAAGTCTGCCACTTCTGGAGTAGAGCCTGAAGTGATTTTTAAAATATTGGTGACTCGGTGTAGTTTATCACCTGGATTAATCCGTTCTGGGCTATAGCCTGCAAAAAAGTCCTGATTAAACTTTAAGCCTGACACTTGTTCCAAAACTGAAACACAAACTTCTTCAGTCGCACCTGGGTATACTGTAGACTCGTACACTACCACATCGCCTTTTTTAAGTACTTTCCCAATACTGGTAGAGGCTTTAATGAGCGGGGTTAAATCAGGTTGTTTAAATTCATCAATTGGGGTTGGCACCGTCACAATAAAAAAATTGGAGCTGCGTAAGTCATCCAAATTGGCTGAATAGCTTAAATGCATCGCTTGTTTAAGTTCTTCTGGCGACACTTCTAAAGTATGATCTTGTCCACTTTTTAATTCTTGTATACGTTTTTGCTGAATATCAAAACCCACAACAGGCAGCTTCTTGCCAAATTCAACCGCTAAGGGTAAACCGACATAGCCTAAACCAATAATGGCAATTTTTAGGTCTGAGAGCTGTAGCATTTGAGCGCCTTTAAATTTATATCTGTATTTTATGAAGAATGAATCTTTCGGCTGCGATTCTAGCAGAAAATCATGAAATTTCTATTGTGATTTGTGCTCAAATTACTTAAGAGGATCAACAGTGTATAGTTTTTGCGAATATTCAACTTTTTAAATTTAGAGTAAATTCACAATTTGCGATTTTTATCACTTTTCGCAAAGAATTTGACAGAATCTGCAAAATGATTACAAATTGCTATGTACCTATTTTACAAGTTCGGTAAAATGACTGCAATTTATTTAAAAGATTTTAAAAAATTAATAATGGAATCTCGCGTGCGACACTTTCAACTGGCTGTTTTATTGGCATGTGGCATTGCCGCCACTGGCTGTGCTGTGACATCTGGCTTACAAACCTATGACATACCAAATGAAGGGCTCTATACCACCGACTTGGGCACAGCGGTCAATGTGATTAAACTCACCCAAGACTCAATGCTTGCGGTGCAGCCTGCAGTTCACAATATTCAACAAGACTATGCGCATTTATTTCATACACCACAGCGTCAATACACCTTAAGTTCAGGTGATATTCTCTCTATTTATTTATGGGCATATCCTGAAATTACACCACCAACCAATACCATTAGTAGTGAAAAAGCGGTCGAGTCCAATGGTTATCAAATTGACTCACAGGGTTATATTCAGTTTCCGATTATCGGGCGTTATAAAGCTGCAGGTAAATCTTTAGCGCAAGTGAATCGTGAGTTGCGCGGTCAATTGGCACGTTATTTAAAAACCCCAGACGTGATTGTACGAGTCTTGTCTTACCAAGGGCAGCGATACTCTGTACAAGGCAATGTCATGAAAGGCGGGCAATTCTATTTAAATGATCAACCTGTGAGTGTCTATACCGCACTAGGTATGGCAGGCGGGGTCAATGCCCAACAAGGTGACAATGCTTCTATGACTTTAGTGCGTCAGGGGCGTAGCTATCAACTCAATACCGTAGAGTTGGAAAAAGCAGGCTTGTCATTGCACAACTTACTCATCCAGCCAAATGACACCTTGTATGTCAACAACCGTGAAAACCAAAAAATTTATGTCATGGGTGAATCAGGTAAAAATCAATCGCTCCCTATGCGTGATCAAGGCATGAGCTTAAGCGATGTATTAGGTGAAAGCCTAGGCTTAAACCCACTGTCTGCCAGCCGTAGTAAAATTTATGTGGTTCGTAGTCAGCCCAATGCAGCACATACCGAAGTCTATCACATGGATTTAACCAGCATTGCCGACTTTGGTCTGGCAAATCAGTTTAAAATGCGCAGCAATGATATTGTGTATGTCGATGCTTCTGGCTTGGCCCGCTGGCAACGTGTCGTGAATCAGATGATTCCGTTCTCTAGTGTGCTTTATCAACTAGATAATTTGGGTAAATAATGAAAATTAATCACATTTTGGTGGTGTGTATTGGCAATATTTGCCGTAGCCCCATGGCAGAATACTTTTTAAAACAGCAGTACCCTCACTTACAGATTGAATCTGCAGGTATTTTAGGCTTGGAGGGCCATGCAGCCGATGACAAAGCTCGTTTATGTATGCAACGTCACGGCATCGACATGAGTCCACACGTAGCAAAAAAACTCAATGCAGACTTAATTAAAAAAGCTGACCTGATTTTGGTGATGAGCCAAAATCAACAAAAGCATGTGGAACAAACCTGGCCCTTTGCCAAAGGCAAAACCTTTAGATTGGGGCACTGGCAAAGTAAAAACGTGGCCGACCCCTATCAGCACGATCAGGTCGTATTTGATGAAACCTGTGCGTTAATTCAAGCCTGCATTGCCGACTGGAAAAAATATATCTAGTTTCTTGATATTCTAGCTTTTTTTAAAATTCTACTTTTTTGATATTTAAACTATGAGCCAAACCGCCAACACCGAAGATACCATTGATTTAAAGGAATTATTTTTTTCCTTAATCGCACAATGGAAAATGATTACCCTTTGCGTTCTACTCAGTATTGTCTGCGCTTTACTGTATATAAGAACCACACCAGATACCTATACAGTAGATGCTTTGGTACAGGTCGAAGACAGCAAAGGGGCCTCTGCAGCGTTATTGGGTGATCTGTCCAATATGATTGAGCAGAAATCACCTGCACAAGCTGAAATTGAAATTTTAAAATCACGTTTAGTGTTGGGTAACGTGATTGATCATCTAAATTTAAATATTCGCGTTTCGGGTACAGAAGACAGTTTCTGGAATCGTTTAATTGCCAAGCATGAATATGACAGTGAATATTCATCTCAGTCAGTGCTATTTAAAGACAATCAAAAAAGTTTTGATATTCGCCAGTTCGATATCCCGCAATATTTTCAAGATAAAAACTTAATTTTAAAATTTGCACAAGGCAAATACAGCCTGACCGATGAAGAAACCGAACAGGTGATTTTTTCTGCACCTTTAAACCAAGTCAGTCAATTACAGTCTGAATTTGGGGCGTGGAAAGTCGCTATTTTTAGTCAAGACAACTTTGATAGCACTTATAATATTGAAAAACAAAGTTTGCCTGCCGCGATGGAATCTTTAACTGAAAATTATTCAGTGGTAGAAAGAGGCAAGTTAACAGGCGTGTTGGGGCTGAATTACCAAGGACAAGACAAACAACACATTACCCAAGTGCTGAATGTAATTTTAGCGGCGTATAGCCAACAAAATATTGAACGTCGCAGTGCAGAAACAGCACAGACCTTAAAGTTTTTGGAAGATCAACTGCCTGAACTGAAACAACAGTTAGATGTGGCAGAACGTGAATTTAACCGTTTCCGCCAACAATTTAATACAGTCGATGTGACCAAAGAATCTGAGTTATATTTAACCCAAAGTATTACTTTGGAAACCCAAAAAGCGCAGTTAGAGCAACAAGTGGCTGAAGCTGCGGCTAAGTACACCAACGAACACCCTGTGATGCAGCAAATGAATGCTCAATTGGGTGCGATTAACAAACGCATTTCAGAGTTAGATGGCACGCTCAAACGCTTGCCAGAATTACAACGCCAATATTTACAACTGTTCCGTGAAGTAGAAGTCAAACAACAGCTGTATACAGGCTTGCTTAACTCTTACCAACAACTGCGGATTGCTAAAGCAGGTGAAATTGGCAATGTGCGTATTGTCGATACTGCGGTAGAACCGATTGAGCCAATTAAACCAAAGAAATTACTAATTCTGATTTTGTCCGTTTTCTTGGGTGGTTTTCTGGGTACATTGTTGGCCTTACTGCGTAATATGTTGCGCTCAGGTATTAAAGACTCTAATCAAATTGAAAATGAACTGGATTTACCTGTTTATGCCACTGTGCCACGCTCACCAGTACAAGAAAGTCGTATTAAAATTCTGAAAAAGAAAAAGAATATTCCTATTCTTGCGGTTAAAAATAGTGATGATATTGCCATTGAAAGCCTGCGCAGCATGCGTACTGCTATTCACTTTGCTTTAAGCAGTGCCAAAAATAATATCATCATGATTTCTGGTCCTGCACCAGAGTTGGGTAAATCTTTTATTTCAACCAACCTAGCCACAATTTTGGCGCAAAGTGATAAACGTGTATTACTGATTGACGCCGATTTACGTCGTGGTTATATGCATAAATACTTTAATTACGACCCTAAGCCAGGCTTAACCGAATACCTGAATGGTCAGCAAGAGTTAGGCAGTATTGTGCGTAGTACGGAAGTTGAAAATTTAAGCATCATGAGCCGTGGTAAAAGCCCTGCCAATCCGTCAGAGTTGTTAAGTACGCAAAAATTTGCAGAGATGCTCACGCACTTGTCGGGCCAGTTTGACCATATTCTGATTGATACCCCGCCAGTTCTTGCGGTTACCGATGGGATTATTATTTCACAATATGCGGGTGTGAATTTGGTAGTGGCACGTTATGCCAAGACGCAAATGAAAGAGCTGGAACTGACTGTCAACCGCTTTGAACAAGCTGGCGTGAAAGTCAACGGCTTTATTTTGAATGATATTCAACGTGAAGCAGGCGGCTATGGTTATGGCTATGGTTATAACTATGCTTATGCCTATAAAGCCAATAAGAATGATGATTAATTTGAAGTGATTGGTGGGCTGAAATCAGCCCGCCACCGCAATACTCACCTATTTTTAAAGAATTTTCTTTTGAAATTTACAACAATACTCAACAATTCACATTGCAAAAATCCACTCAAAAACCTATCTTGTTTACAGCTTATAAACGCTGAGAATATATAAGCATGTTTGCACCCAAAGCGCTGCTGGCGACACTGGCATTAAGCTCATCCTTAACCTTTGCCCAAGGCATTGTCTTAAATGACCAAAACTTACGTACCGATTTAAACTGGCTAAATCAGCAAGGTGTGATTCAAATTAGTACGTCAACTTGGCCTATGAGTGGTCATGAAATTCAACGTGCACTTTCTCAAGCAAAAGTCAGCAACAACAATCAACAAAAAGTCATCGATGCAGTGGTGGCACATTTAAATGCCAATAACCAACTGCTCAAAGCCTCGCTTTTTGCAGAAACAGATCAAAAAAATATTCCACAAGCCTTTGGCGACCAACAAAAAGCGCAATATCAAGCAGGTTTGGAACTCAATGCAGGCAATCAATACTGGGATGCTAAAATTCGGGTCAATGCAGAAAAAGACCCACAAATTGATAACGATCAAGATGTCAATATTGAAGGCTCCTATATTGCAGCCAAGCTTTGGAATCAATGGCTCATTGCTGGGCAAATTCCAACCTACTGGGGGCCTGCACATGACGGCAGTTTAATTCGTGGCGATGCTAGCCGCCCAGTTTACGGCGTAACTATGCAACGTGCCGAACAACAAGCTTTCAGCAACAAATGGTTGTCATGGATTGGTCCATGGCAATATCAGGCCTTTGCAGGTCAGTTGCATGATTATGATGCTGTACCCGATGCCAAATTGATTGGTTTACGTGTCACTGCACAACCGCTGCCTTATTTGGAATTGGGTGCTTCACGTGCCTTTCAATGGGGGGGGGGAAGATCGTCCAGAAAGTTTTGACTCATTCTGGGATGCGGTGATTGGTAAAGATAATGTGTATGGAGATACTCCTAACCCATCTAACCAGGTGGCAGGCTTTGATGCACGCTTAAACCTACAGCCATTGCTACAAGTGCCAATGGGTGTTTATGCACAATATGCTGGTGAAGAGGAAGCAGGCGGCTTACCTTCAAAAAAAATGTATTTGGCTGGGGTAGACTATTCATCAAGCTATCAGAATATGCCGTTCCACCTCTATACCGAATGGGCTGACACCCGTACCAACGGTAAAGCACAAGGTATCACTTATAATCACAGCACCTATACTCACGGTTTCTACCAACATGGCTATCCTTTAGCGCATGCTATGGGTGGTGATGGACAAATGATTTCAGTCGGTGGTGATATCCGTCTAGACCGCCTAAACCGAGTCAATGCACGTATGCTGTTTGCCAAATTTGATCAGGCGGCTAATCGACGTGCGAGAGGTGAAACCAACCAAGCGTTCCCAGAAAAAGATCAGTTAAAAGCTTTGGATTTGACTTGGACACACTATTTACGTCCAGATATTCCACTTAAACTGAATGGCTGGATTAGCGATTCAGATGCCCATGGCAATGATGGTGGTGCATCGATTGGCATTGAATTTTCTTTAGAAAAAGGGCTGTTTTCTTATTAAGTCTACCCGCTAGACCGAAATACTTCGTGGATGAAATCGACACCGATTTCATCCATTTTTCTAAGATTAAAAATTCAGCGCAACTCAATTATTTAACGCAAAATTTCAGGCAATGCCTTATAACTACCACTTTTGCTTAATTCAATTTTCATTTTTTGCAACATTTGATACGGTTGCTGCTGCACAAACATATTCACAAAACTTAAAGGAATCGAGCCTTCAGGGTTGGCATAGCCATAGGTACTGACTTTGACTTTGTGATTACCCAGTTTCTGAAAGGTCCAGTCGCCTTCGTAATCCTGAATACGCACATAATCTGGGTTCAAGGGATAGCCCCCCTCAATGGCTTTATTTTGAATACTAACCATACCTTGTGCATCTTTACTCATTTTGCCTTTGACCACTAAATCACGATCTTTTAGCGGAAAAGGAAAATCCAACACCATATACAGCAAGAACTCACCTTTTTGGTCATCTCGTGATAAGACTTTGACACTGCCCACATAAGGCACCCATTTCACGGCATGATCGACATCTAAAATTAAGGCAGCAGCTTTTTCTAAAGGTACATTGAAGGTGGTTTCGGCCTTATACAAAAACACAGGGCTAGACTGCTGTTGAAAGGTCCAGACTTTAATATTGTTTTTATGTATGCTCAGTTTGGCATGTTCAATATTTTGTGCAGAGGCCGCACAAATACAGGTGCTTAACCCAAGCATCAACAGAGATTTTTTCATTTTATTTTGCATCTTATTTTAGTTTTATGTGGGGTCTGATGCGTCATCATCCATGACATCAGACCCTAGTTTTAGCGGCAGATTGAAAATTGTTCAAGTCATTTTTATCTATTTCGGATTCCTGCGCAATTTTTAAACCTGAATATCGTTAAATCCAAGAACATCTTTCATATCGTATTTACGCGCTTCGCGTCCCACCACCCACGCTGCAGCACGCACAGCACCTGCAGCAAAGTTCATGCGGTTGGTGGCTTTGTGGGTAATTTCCACACGCTCGCCATCGGCAATAAACATCGCAGTATGTTCACCCACAATGTCGCCACCACGAATGGTTTGGAAACCAATACTTTTACGTTCACGTGGCCCTGTGTGTCCTTCGCGGCAGTAAACAGCATCATGTTTTAAATCACGACCTAAGGTTGCTGCAATGGCCTCGCCCATCATCAATGCCGTGCCTGATGGTGCATCGACTTTATGACGATGATGCGCTTCAATCACTTCAATATCTACACTATCACCAAAGACTTTGGCTGCCAACTCCAGCAGTTTAATAGATACGTTTACCCCAACTGAATAGTTGGCGGCATACACCACTGGGGTCTGTTGAGCCGATTCTTCTAAGAGTGCTTTTTGTTCATCATTCATGCCTGTGGTGCCAATCACAATCGCCACGCCTGCTTCACGACAAAGCTTTAAGTGCTGTGCTGTGGCGGCTGGTGCGGTAAAGTCGATCACGACATCGCAGTCAGCTAATACTTGCTCTAGGCTACCCACCACTTTCACGCCCAGTGTACCTACACCTGCCAACTCTCCTGCATCTGCACCCAATAAACTGCTTTCTGGACGCTCTACTGCGGCAGCCAATTGGTAGCCTGCTTCTTGAACAGCTTGAATTAAGATGCGTCCCATGCGGCCGCCTGCGCCTAATACACCAATGCGTGGAGTTGCTGACATAGCATATTCCTAAAATAGATTCTAAATTGTGCTTACTATATCAAAACTAGCTGCCTAGACTAAGTTTGTCAGCCAAGTTTCTGGGTTTATTTTTATTCGCAGATTCAAAAGCAAGCCGAGCTGTACTGCTGATGGTCACTTTACACACCTCAGGCAAACTTTTAACGAAGCGATGCTAAAAATTTATCTGAAAATGCTCATTTTTTGTTTTTATTTCACAAATTTGCAAACTTGTATGCGCAGACTAGCCTGCACGAATGATAACAACTGCACAAATTAAAGGGGATTTACATGCATTCGAAGAACATGGTATTGGCATTATTGTTAGGCATCAGCACAGCATCCGTATTTGCAGAGCCTGCACTTCAAGAAGGTGATACGCTTGAAAGCCTGTCTAAAGTCCGTATTAGCGTGACGCTACAAGAACCTCTTGCTGTTGAAGTCGATGCACCTGAACTAGAAGAAACAGCAGCAGAACATGAGGTTGTTGCAAGCGCTCAACCACAAACTACCGTTGAAACAGCAACGACTGAAATGGTTGATGTTTTAGAGATAGATATACCTGAAGTCGAATAAGCGTGCAGCAGATACAACAAAGGCGATCCTTAAGATCGCCTTTGTTTTTTGAGTTTAGATCAGGTTGTGCTTCGACACACCTAATCTAAGTTTCCTTAATCAAACAAACGATCAAAGAAAGACTTCTTCTTTGGTGATGACTGACTGCCCTCACCTTCCATCGTCGTCTGTAACTCTTTTAACAATTCACGCTGACGTGCAGTTAAATTCACAGGTGTTTCCACCACAATACGGCAGAGCAAATCGCCCTGCATACTGCTACGCACAGGTTTTACCCCTTTACCACGCAAACGGAATAACTTACCCGTCTGTGTTCCCTCAGGCACTTTCAGGCTCACGCGGCCATCTAGAGTCGGAATTTCAATTTCCTTACCTAAAGCAGCATCGGCAATGCTGACAGGTACATCCATATATAGGTCGGCACCATCACGCTGGAAGATTTCATGCTCGCGCACCACTACTTCTACGTATAAATCTCCCGATTGACCATCACGAATCGCTTCACCTTTACCCGTTAAGCGAACGCGGTCGCCATTGTCCACCCCTGCAGGAATGGTCACTTCAAGAGTTTGTTGACGGTCTGATACCCCCGAACCATGACATTTTTTACATGGATTCTTGATGATTTTGCCCTGACCACGACAGGTACTACAGGTTTGCTGTACCGAGAAGAAACCTTGCTGCATGCGTACTTGACCCGCACCATGACAGGTTGGACAGGTTTCAACATCATTTGGATTTTCTGAGCCTTTACCATCACAAGCTTCACATGGCGCAGGTGCTGTAAAGGTGATGGTTTTCTTAACGCCTTTGACTGCTTCTTCAAGCGTCAATTCCATCACATAGCGTAAGTCTGAACCACGGCGTTGACGTTGCTGGCCACGCCCCCCCCCACCAAAGGCTCCACCGAAAATATCCCCAAACTGGCTGAAAATATCTTCCGCACTGAAACCACCGAAGCCGCCAGCACCACCGCCCATACCACCTTCAAAGGCTTGATGGCCCATACGGTCGTACATGCTGCGTTTTTCGCTGTCTGACAGAACTTCATACGCTTCTGAAGCTTCTTTAAACTTCTCTTCAGCTTCAGGATTGTCCGGGTTACGGTCTGGATGATATTTCATCGCCAACTTACGGTAGGCTTTTTTAATTTCATCATCACTAGCGGTTTTAGAGACGCCCAAAACCTCATAATAATCACGTTTAGCCATGTCTGGCGATGCTCCTCACGGAATTCTATTTAAAACTTAACTGAAGTCTGAAATTGGGGTCAAACTGAGTTTTACAAGGGAAAGCTGTTAAAAATTTTAGCTGAAGTGCTTTAGATGAAGTTCAAGCCATTAGAACACAGCTTTATTTTTCAAAAATTTGGATAGCCCTTTAATCCAAGCATTGATTAAAAATAAGAAGGCAATCACGGCAAAGACCACACCTGCTACGGTGCAGGCTTTGACCCATAAAAAGGCATCCCAAGGAAAGAAGGCCAATGGAATAAACCACAATGCAGCAAACAATGCCAATACACTGTAAATCACCACATTACGCATGATCCATAAAGCCTGTGCCTGTAACCAGACTTCAGTGCTATCGACCACAATCACTTTTCGTGCATACCAATACGCCAATGCACCACTCACCACAGTAAATAAAGCAAAAAACATAAACACGTAAGAGATCGCGACAGACCGGCGAAACTTTACCAAGTTATCTTGCTTCATAATGTGATTTAACCCCATCTGTGCCATGCTTTATTTTTTAATCTGGCGCATGCTGTAACGTATGCAAAGGCTGAAAAATATAAGGTGCTACTATATTGAAATTTTCCAAGTTTCGCACCCGTTATTATGTCACTTTTACAGATTATGTGGATTTTTTTTCACTTTAAACCACTGTGCATATAATGCAGGTAAAAAGAACAGGGTTAATAGGGTCGCGACAATTAATCCGCCCATAATCGCCACAGCCATCGGGCCAAAGAAAATACTGCGAGAAAGTGGAATCATGGCCAATACTGCCGCCAAAGCGGTCAGTACAATTGGACGACAACGGCGCACCGTAGCGTTAATAATCGCGTCCCACTGCGATTCCCCAGCCCGAACATCCTGCTCAATCTGATCAATTAAAATCAAAGAATTGCGCATGATCATGCCCGATAAGGCAATGGTGCCGAGCATCGCCACAAAACCAAAGGGTTTGTTAAACAGCAACAGGAACAATACCACGCCAATAATGCCGAGCGGTGCAGTTAAAAACACGATGAATGCACGGGACATGCTACGCAGCTGAATCATCAACAAAGTCATCACCACGGCAAGGAAAAATGGCATGCCTGCATTGACTGACTTTTGCCCACGTGCCGATTCTTCAACCGTGCCACCCACTTCAATTAAATAGCCACTTGGCAACTTTTCACGCAGGGCCGCCATCGGTTCGGACAGTTCTGCCACCACCGTTGCAGGTTGCAAATTGCTACGAATATCACCACGTACGGTAATGGTCGGCAAGCGGTTACGATGCCAAATTAAGCCTTCTTCAAAACGGTATTCAATTTGTGCAATTTGCGCCAACGGCACCGATGTTCCACGTGAAGTCGGTATAGCCAAACTGCTTAAAGATGCGACATCTAGGCGCTCGGTTTGATCACCACGTAAACGGATTTCAATCAGTTCACGTTTTTCACGATACTGGTTAATAGCCGCGCCACTGATAGAGCTATTAAGGAAGTTAGCTAAATCCAGACTCGACACCCCCATTTGACGGGCACGGTCTTGATCAATCTGCAATTGAATGACTTTGCTCGGCTCACCCCAATCTAAATGCACATTGGTACTGTTTGGATTGGCACTGATGGTGGCTGCGACTTGCTGTGCCCATTGTCGCACTTGTGCCAAGTCTTCTCCTGACACGCGGAATTGCAATGGATAACCCACTGGTGGGCCATTTTCCAATAATGACACGCGAGTACGCACCTCTGGCAATAACAAGCGAATTTGTTCAGATAAATTACGGCGAATTTCATTGCGGTCTTCTAAAGACGATGCCAATACCACAAATTGGGCAAAACTGGCCTGCGGTAATTGCTGATCTAAAGGCAAATAGAAACGCGGCGAACCTGTGCCAACATAGGCTACATAATTGTCGATGCCTTGTTGTTGCGCCAAGAACTTTTCAACTTTTTTAACGGCTGCTTCTGTGGCTGTTAAAGACGCACCTTCTTCAAGTTTTAAATCGACTAAAATTTCTGCCCGATTGGAAGGTGGGAAAAATTGCTGTGGTACCAATTTAAACATCGCAATTGACAGTACAAATATGCCAACTGTGATTGCAATGACGGTTTTTCGATAGCGCACACAAGTATTAACCCATCCACGAAACACTTGATAAAAGCGGGTTTGATATGGGTCGTGTAATTCACCTGCGTGCTGTAGCACAGGCTGCGGTTCAGCTTGTTTGCGTACACGCGCCCAAAGACGTTGATACCACGGCGCTCGCTGTGCATGGCGCTGAAAATCTGGCAATAATTTATCGCCCAGATAGGGTACAAACAGCACGGCAGCAAACCATGACACCACCAAAGCAATGGTCACCACTTGGAAAATTGAACGGGTATATTCCCCTGTACTTGAGGCTGCCGTGGCAATGGGTAAAAAACCTGCTGCGGTAATCAATGTCCCAGTCAGCATAGGGAAAGCAGTCGTTCGCCACGCATGACCTGCGGCTTGCAAGCGGCTATAGCCCTGCTCCATCTTAATTGCCATCATTTCAATGGCGATAATGGCATCATCCACCAACAATCCGAGGGCTAGAATAAGCGCACCGAGTGAAATCTTATGCAGCCCGACATCAAACAAATGCATACCTGCAAAAGTCATCGCCAAGACCAATGGAATGGAAAATGCCACCACCAAACCTGTGCGAAAACCCAGTGAAAAGAAGCTGACCAAGAGCACGATAATCACCGCCTCAGCCAATACTTTCATAAATTCATTGACGCTGTGTTTTACCGCAACAGGTTGATCAGAAACCTTTTGCAGTTGCATGCCCAAAGGCAATGTTTTTTGCAAACGGGCAAATTCTGTTTCCAGATTTTCACCCAAAGCCAGAATATCACCGCCTTTACGCATCGACACCGCAATGCCAATGCCATTTTCGCCCATAAAGCGCATACGCGGTTGAGCAGGTTCGCTAAACCCACGATAGACCTCGGCAACATCGCCCAGTTGAATGGTGGTGCCATTCACCAACAGCGGCATTTGTTTCAACTCATCGACACTGTGCAACGCACCGCTGACACGCACCTGAATACGGTCTGAATGGGTTTCAAAAAAACCTGCGCTTGCCATTCTGTTTTGTTGTTGTAAGGCTTGCTGAATCGCGGTAACAGGAATACCAAGTTGTGCGGCTTTGGTGTTAGATAACTCAATCCAAATTTTTTGATCTTGCAAACCGACCAAATTAACTTTGGCAACATCTTTGACTCGCTGTAATTGTAGCTGCAAACGGTCGGCATATTCTTTGAGGGTGGCGTAGCCATAGTCTGCGCCTGTCAGCACATAAATATTGCCAAAAGTGTCGCCAAATTCATCATTAAAAAATGGGCCTTGTACCCCTTGCGGCAATTCATGACGAATATCATTGACCTTTTTACGCACCTTGTACCAAACATCTGGAATTTGGCTAGAACGCATGGAATCTTTGGCAATAAAAGTCACCATGGACTCGCCCGGACGCGAATAAGCCATGATGCGTTCATAGTCGCCCGTGCTCATCAATTCTTTTTCGATGCGGTCGGTGACTTGTAACGAGACCTCTTTGGCGCTCGCTCCCGGCCAATAGGTTTGAATCACCATCACTTTAAAAGTAAACGGTGGATCTTCACTTTGTGCCAGTTTGGAATAGGAAAAAATCCCGACAATGCCCAACAGCAGCATCAAGTAGACCACTAGACCTTTATTTTTCAGCGCCCATTCGGATAAGTTAAAATTCATATTTTAACGCTCCGTCTGTGTGGCCGCAGAAGCTGCCTGAGCTGTTGGATTGACTGCCTGTACAGCTTGATTGTCACGGTTAATCGGGCGAATTTTTTGTCGATCACGCAGTAAATGCACCCCACCCATCACCACATAATCTTGCGGCTGTAAGCCACTCAGTACAGGCACGCTGTCACGTCCATAAGCGCCCAATGTAACAGGAATTTGGCGCACGGTTGAGTCTGGCTGTAAGACCAAAACAAAAGCTTGTTGCCCTGTTGCCGACACGCTAGATAAAGGCACATATAAACCCTGATTGGCTTGGCGAGTCAGAAATACCCGCGCACTTTGCCCCAATTGAATCTGTGCATTGCCTTCACGTAAAGCCACTTTGACTTTAAAAGTACGCGACTGATCTGCCGCAGGGGAAATTTCTCGAACCGTACCTGCAAAACGGGTATCGGGTTGTGACCATAAACTTACCGTTGCCTCTTGCCCGACTCGAATTTCACCCACCGCTTGTTCAGGCACGCCAATCACGACTTCACGCTCCCCATCAATCGCCAATTGATAAGCGACCTGCCCTGCCGCTAAAACCTGCCCAACTTCAATATTGCGTTCAGTAATCACACCATTTTTTGTGGCACGTAACTGGTTATAGTCGGTTTGATTACTGCTGACTGCATAATTGGACTGTGCCTGTTTCAACTGTGCCATAGCATGTTGATATTGGTTTTTGACTGCATCATATTGCGAGCGACTGACGGCATTCATGGGTAATAATTGCTGAAAACGCTGTAACTCATCGCTAGCAATTTTTGCAGCAGATTGCGCACTTTCCAGTTGCGCACGCGCGGCATTGAGCTGCAATGCGGCATCTTGCACATCCAGTTTTGCTAAGACTTGCCCAACTTTGACCTGATCTCCCACATCGGCAAAACGCTGTGTAACTTGCCCTGCAACCCGAAATGCCAAGGCCGTTTGCTGACGTGCTTGCACCTCGCCTGCATAGCTTTTTTGCTCAAGATGTAAACTGCTGGGCTGGGTCACCATCACCAAAGGGACTTCCTGTTCAACCTCGGTTTTTTGCTTACTGCATCCAATTAGGGTGATACAGCACAGCAGCATCAGGCTGGCAATGAGATTCTGAGTCGTGTTCATCAGGTTTGCTCTTATTTAAACGTTTTTTTTAGGGCAGAATACGGTAGGGTTTGCTGACACTTCGTCTATGTTTGCGACAGCGCATATTTTTAGCTGATATAAGGCATGAGGCAGGAAACTTAGTCATTCTAAGTAACTGACTCATAACGTAATAGCAGTAAAAAATATGCTTGTTCCAAAGGACTGTGGCTAAAACTTTCTCAGATTGCGTTATGAAACTTGGTAATAGTCTCGCTATTCCCTGCGTTTCATGCCTGATCTGCTCAGTTTTAGCCTACAGCGCAAGCCATTTATGAAGTGCGTGCAAACCCCTATATTAAATTGATTATTTTTTAATTAATATACCACCAGGTACATTAATTAAAACTGAAGCGTCATTTTCTAGTTGTACTGAGGCAAATTAGGAGGAGCGTGTGCAGATTCATGTCGGAAGACCCAAAGATTTAGAAAAACGCCAACGTATTTTAATGTCGGCAAAACACTTGTTTTTAAAGTTGGGCTTTCATGGTTCGAGTATGAATCAGATTGCACGTGAAGCAGGCGTGACCAAATTAACGGTGTATAATCACTTTCAAGACAAAGCCACCTTATTTTCCTGTGCCATTGAAGAAACCTGTGAAAGTCTGCTCAAAGCACAGCCTTTGGACTTGACTGCACATCGCAATTTTAAGCAAGCTTTATACCAAGCCTGTGAACTGTCCTTGAACTTGGTCAATATGCCTGAAGCGATTAAATTAGAGCACTTGCTGATGGAACTGGCCTCGGAGCAAAATCCGTTGGCATTGCAGTTTTACAATGCCTCACATGCCAAACTTCGTGCGATGTGGGAAAGCTTCTTTCGTCAAGCAGCAGAACTAAAATTTATTCAGGCAGATGAACCTAAAACACAAACTGAATTGATCGTTTCCTTACTGCATGGTTTACGTCACCACGAAGTTTTACTCGGCGTACGTGCCGTGCCCGATGCTGAACAATCTCAAAAGATTATTGAAGATGCGATTGGTATTTTTATGCTGCGTTATGGTTGAACAGGCTAATAAAGGTTGATCTAAATCGGAGTTTCTTTTACCAAATAGCATTCCACTCCGCCCTGTATTTCTCTCCTAAATACTGCTGCTTGGCACTATAAGCTCAGATGCGCAAAATCCATGCAACTTTTGTAGATAGCCCGCTTGGATTGTAGATAAATCGGGGTATAGTCTTTTTAGAGTAGAAAAACACAAAACATGGAGAACAACGAATGATTCAACAAATTGATGCTCCTCTACGCGATGACGTACGCTTACTTGGGAACTTGCTGGGCGAAACCCTCAAGTTACACGCAGGACAAGATTTGTTTAATCAGGTCGAACAAATTCGAGCATTATCTAAAGGCGCACGTGATGGACAAGCCGAAGCAGAAAAACAGCTCGAACAACTATTTTTAAGCCTCGAAGATGATGAAATCTTACCGCTGACCCGTGCCTTTACCCACTTCCTGAACTTTGCCAACATTGCCGAGCAATATCATGTGGTGCGCAGCCGTCGTCAGAGTGAGTTTGATGAACATGCGGTTTCTCCTAACCCTTTAGACCGCTTATTTGAAAAATTTAAACACCATGAAATTTCTGCAGAAACATTGTTTCAGCAAGTCTGTGAACTAAAAATTGAACTGGTACTGACTGCACACCCAACTGAAGTCAGCCGTCGTACCCTGATTCAAAAATATGACGATATTAATGACTGCCTGTTTAAAATGGATCAGCAAAAACTGACCCCACGTGAACGTCAGGCAGTTTTGGCAGATTTAAAACAGCTCATCAGCTCGGCTTGGCAAACCGATGAAATTCGTCAGCATCGCCCAACCCCAGTCGATGAAGCCAAATGGGGCTTTACCACCATTGAGCAGACCTTATGGAATGCCGTGCCTAAATTCATGCGTGAATTAGACGGTATTGTGCAGGAACATTGTGGGCAAAACTTGCCGCTAACTGTTGCCCCTGTGCGTTTTGCTTCATGGATGGGTGGTGACCGTGATGGCAACCCTAATGTCACTCATAAAGTCACTCAAGAAGTATTGTGGTTGTCGCGCTGGAAAGCTGCAGAATTATATTTACGCGATATTGAAAACTTGCGTTGGGAACTCTCGATTCAGCAATGCAGCCCAGAACTGGCCGATGCCTTAGGACATTTCCATGCAGAGCCGTATCGTGAATATTTACGCGACACTCGCGAACGTCTAAAGGCCACCCGTGATTGGTTGGCTGCCAAATTACAAGGCAAAGATGGCGATGACAGCTTGGTGATTAAAAGCAAAGATGAACTTTTACAGCCTTTATTGCTGTGTTATCGCTCACTCACCGCCTGCCAGCTATCAGAGATTGCCAATGGCAAATTGTTGGATCTGATTCATCGGGTCAACTGTTTTGGCATTGAATTACTGAAACTGGATATTCGTCAGGAGTCTGGACGTCATCGCCAAGCCATTTCTGCCATTACCGAATACTTAGGTTTGGGCAATTTTGAAACTTGGACAGAACAGGCACGTCAAAACTTCTTGCTACAAGAATTACAAAGCAAGCGTCCGTTATTGCCAAAATTCATGCAGGAACCTGCACAAAGTCTGATTCAACACCCAGATGTGCAAGAAGTCTTTGCCACGATGCGTACCTTGGCTGCACAGCCGCAGGAAAGCTTGGGTGCCTATATTATTTCCATGGCGGAATATCCAAGTGATGTGTTGGCAGTGTTACTGCTACAAAAAGAAGCGGGTATTCAGCATCCTTTACGTGTTGTTCCCCTGTTTGAAACCCTGAAAGATTTAGATGGGGCTGCGCAAACCATGAATACCCTGTTTGGGATGCATTGGTATAAACAGCATATTCAGGGCAAACATGAGGTAATGATTGGCTATTCAGACTCAGCCAAAGATGCGGGCTTTATGTCGGCTAACTGGGCACAGTACCGTGCGCAAGAAGAATTAACAGCTGTAGCGCAACAACACGCTGTACAGTTGACCTTATTCCACGGTCGTGGTGGTTCAATCAGCCGTGGTGGCGCACCGACTCAGCAAGCGCTGTTTTCACAACCACCTGGCTCTATTTCAGGTGCAATTCGCGTCACAGAACAAGGCGAAATGATTCGCTTTAAATTCGGGCTTGAAGGCGTTGCTTTACAAAATCTGGAAGTCTATACCGCGGCAACCTTAGAAGCGACCTTAATGCCACCGCCAGTTCCTAAACCTGAGTGGCGCGAGTTGATGCACAACATGACTGAGTTATCAGTACAGGTGTATCGTCAAACTGTGCGTGAAAATCCACATTTTGTGAAGTATTTACGCACCGTAACCCCAGAGCTGGAGTTACAAATGCTGCCTTTAGGTTCACGCCCCGCTAAACGTAAAGTCAGTGGTGGCATTGAATCTTTAAGAGCCATTCCATGGGTATTTGCATGGACACAAATCCGTTTGATGTTACCTGCATGGCTCGGCACAGGTGCGGCCATTAACCAAACCCTAGATCAAGGGCAAAAAGCCATTTTGGATGAAATGCTCAGCGACTGGCCATATTTCCAAACCTTGATTGATATGCTGGAAATGGTGCTGTCTAAAGCCGACAGCAATATCGCATTGTATTATGAGTCACACCTAACTGATGACGAAGACTTAAAACAATTAGGCGAGCAATTGCGTCAACGCCTGCGTGATGCTGTGACCACCCTATTAACCTTAAAAGGTGAATCACAACTGCTCAGCAGCAATGATGTGCTGGATCAATCTATGCGCGTGCGTAAACCGTACTTATTGCCATTGCACTTACTGCAAGCAGAGTTAATGAAACGTCGTCGTTTGTACTTGGCAGAAAAACAGGCAGAACATACCCCTGTTGATCATGCGTTGATGGTCAGTATTGCAGGAATTGCCGCAGGTCTGCGCAATACAGGCTAAAACCAAACCAATCGAGCAGGCAGAGCCACATGCTCTGCTTGCTATTTTGGCTGAAAAAACTGAATTTTTTTGGGCATTTTTAATCCATTTAAAAAATACAAAACTCCAATATCAATGACTTCCCCATAAATGAGGAGGTTTGCCACACCAATCATAGTGTTTACTAGGCTCATGCCTGACAAGTGGTGCAAACGTATTTCTACTCCCACCTTTTTTACCTAAAATTAGGCTGTCGGCATATCAGGTTGATTGACTTCAACCTTAGCAACAGAAGCTTGTTCTATTACCATCGAAGGGTCAGATTGAGAAACAAACTCAATGCCTTTGCGATGTATGTTCATTGCACCGATACGATCATCATTTGATTGATAATGACAACGCTTACAATCAAAGTGATGCTTTTTCTTATCACGATTTGATTTTTCACGGTTTCCACATTTCGGGCAAGTTTGTGATGTATATTTGGGGCCAATCAAAATAACGGATTGACCGTTTTCTTTGGCTTTATAGCAGAGTAATTTCTTAAACTGATAAAACGCCCACGATACACTGACATAACGGTTTTTTAGACGCACATTTTCGGTTGCCTGTCTTACCCCTGTCAAATCCTCAAGAACAAATACTGTGCCTTTGGGATGCTTTTGAGTGAGTGCCTTTGTGATCTGATGGTTAACATCAATCATATAACGGTTTTCTCGACTCCCAATCTGCTTTAGACGATGCCTTGCAGACGAAGTTTGTTTCTCCTGTAATGATTTGCGGAGTGCTTTAAACACACCACGCTTATGTTTAACTATTCCACCTCGATAAAAGTCAGTTTTTCCTTTGCTGTCGTAAGTGGTCGCAAGGTGATTGATGCCAAGATCAATACCAACCACATTAGTAACATCATCAATTGTTAAAGCAGGAGCTTCCTTGCTTATTGGGATGTGTAAAAACCATTTCCCCAATTTATTGACCACCTTCGCAGAGCCAAATTTAGCTTTGGCTTTCTGAAATTGACTTAAAGGTTTTTTAGCGAAATTTACCTTGATGCGCCCTGAACTTACACCCAACGAAAGCTGATTACCTACAATTGAGTAATCACGATTCCATACGAGGTCATAATCCTTACCGCTAAATTTCACCAATGACCAATCATGACCATTAGACTTAGCAGACTTATATCGAGCAACAACGGTTTTAATCACAGACTGAGTAAATTGGGCTTTTGTGCCTAATTCAGACCGCATTTGTTCATAAACAAGGTGGTGTAATTTAACTTGATTGAGAACTTTATTTTGAAAAACTTTTTTTGATAACCAATTACAAGCAAGCGAATACAGCTCAAACATTTTTTAAGCTCAATAACTTGTCGCTTGTTTGGGAGTATCTGCACTTTAGCAGTTATCACTAGGGTATCATTTTTCATAACTCTATTATTTTTTAAAATGTTTTGAAAAACAAGTTTATTGGACTTATATTTTAAAAAATCTTCCGTTTCCTCCCCCTAAACAGAGGTGGTTTCCACGGAGAAACTCGATGAACTGATTCAACGTGCCGATGCCGCTCTGTATAAAGCCAAACAAAGTGGACGCAATAATGTTCAGCAAGATATAGCGTCTGGTGAGAAAGCAGTGTCTTAAATTTAAGCAAAATATTTTTCAGCTGAAAATTTATTTTAAATAATGAGATTAATTGCTGCACAAACATATTCTAAAAATTTATAAATAAAATTACTTATTTATATTGGTCTAAATTTTAACAAATAGTAAAAAAATTAGCCTTTTTGCTAGGTCAAGCGTATTTTCTGCCTAAATTTTTAAAAAATTTAGGCAATACAAGAGTATGATGTGCTCAATTTAGCTTTTGAGTGCTCGCTTAATGTCCAATTGGTTTCCCAAATGGCGCCCTTATGAAGGCAACATTGATGCCCGTCCTGTAGGTACCAATGAGTATCTACCTCCAGCACAGACCGTTGTACTGGGAATACAACACGCATTTGCCATGTTTGGTGCCACTGTACTTGCACCTTTTTTAATGGGCTTTGATCCGAACCTTGCCATTTTAATGTCAGGGATTTGTACCATCCTGTTCTTTTTCATGACAGGTGGGCGTGTTCCAAGTTATTTAGGCTCAAGCTTTGCCTTTATTGGGGTGGTGATTGCTGCCACAGGCTATGCAGGCGCAGCAGGCGGTTTAAATGCCAATATTGGGGTTGCGGCAGGCGGGATTATTGCCTGCGGTATTTTATATGCCCTGATTGGCTTTTTGGTGATGGCTACTGGCACCCGCTGGATTGAAAAATTAATGCCACCTGTGGTGACAGGTGCGGTGGTGATGATCATTGGTTTAAACCTTGCTCCTGTCACGGTCAAAGCGGTTGCAGGCAATCCATTTAATATGTGGATGGCCTTGGTGACTGTGCTATGTATGGGCATGATTGCCGTATTTACCAAAGGTTTACTGCAACGCCTCTTGCTCCTGATTGGCTTGCTCATATCGTATCTGATCTATTTTGTAGTCACCAATGTCATGGGTTGGGGGACGCCAATTAACTTCGCACCGATTCAGCAAGCCGCTTGGTTTGGCGTACCAGACTTTCATGCGCCTGTATTTGATGTGAATGCCATGCTGATTATTGCCCCAATTGCCTTCATTTTGGTGGCAGAGAACTTGGGACACATTAAAGCAGTAGGTGCCATGACTGGTGAAAACCTCGATCCACACATTGGTAAAGCCTTTGTAGCCGATGGTGTTGCCACAACCCTTGCAGGTGGTGTCGGTGCACCGGGTATGACTACCTATGGTGAAAACATTGGGGTGATGGCTGTTACCCGCGTGTATTCCACGATTATTTTTGTGGTGGCGGGGGTCTTTGCTATTTTCCTTGGCTTATCACCAAAATTTGGGGCAATCATCCATACCATTCCTACCGCCATTTTAACGGGCGCTTCGATTGTGGTATTTGGTTTGATTACCATTGCTGGCGCGAAAATCTGGATTGAAAACAAAGTCGATTTTTCTAAAAACAAAAATCTGATGGTGGCTGCCGTGACCATTATTTTAGGAACGGGTGACTTTGCGTTGCAATTGGGCAGCTTTAACTTGGGCGGGATTGGGACAGCAACTTTTGCAGCCTTGTTCCTGAACTGGTTCTTTAGTTTGCGTGATCCCTCTTAATCAGAACTTGCGGTCATTTGCTTGAACCTAAGCAAATGCCGAAACAATGCAAAAAGACCGAACAACAGTGATTGTTCGGTCTTTTTTACCTCAAACGGTCTGTCTAGAATGAACCGTTTTTAAGAGATAATGCTTTTACTTGGCTTATTTCTGTTTTTTAAGCTCTTGCTTAAGTTGCTTCAATTTGCCTTTATGTTTTGAAATCTTTTTCAAACGTGCTTTGATTTGTTGCTTCAAAGATTTAACTTGCTTAGCCATGGTATTACTCCTTAGTAAGGCTATTCGTTGCCATTGTGTTGTTTCACAAAACTACGAATAAATTTTCTTAATTCACGAGCAGCACTAGTATCAAGTTCTTCACATAAACGAATAAATTCATCACGTTCAGTACTATTAATACGAATTAAAAGTTGTCCATCTTTCTTGCCTGTCTTTATTTTTTTGATTTGCTCGTTCATTGCTGATCTCTCCAAAATAAAGACTGCTTTGCAAAAGATGTATATACAATATATATACTTTTTAAAATAAAGCAAACTTACAATTTTAAAAAATGTAATAAAATCATATTCTTTTTTTTACCAATACTTTTTAAAAACCCAGCAAAGCCAAGACAGGCAAGGCTTTGCGCTTAAAACCACCTGCAGAAAAAATAAGCAAATTATTTTTAAAAATTATGCTTTGAATACCAAGATGGCATATAAATACGCGGTTTTACCGCAAAAACGCAAAGTTTGGGCTGCGTTTGAAGCATCGCCCAAACTTAGGGATAGATCAATTAAGGACGGAATTCTTTTAATTCACGCTGAATAAAATGCTGAATCATATCGTGATACAAACGCTCGACCATGTCAGGATCGACTGCATGTTGCACAGCCAAAGTACGGACTTTTTCAATCACTTCTTTCACGCGCTGCGGTGACTGTACATCTTCCACAGTCTGTTTATGGCGCATGGCCTGATCGACATAAAACTGACGCGATGCAATCAGTTCAATTAAAGCCACATCAATTTGGTCTATTTTGTCACGTGCTTGTTGTAATGAGTTTACTTTTTCATTGTTCATGGGCTTGGGCTACACTTTCAGTTTCGGTTTCGTTTTCACTCTTATACTTTTCTTCTAACACATTACTGAAAATACTTTCAATCATCCACACCCGATATAAGCTGTTAAACACGTAGCTTTGCCCATCTATGCGCAATTCCAACACAGGAAAATCGGGCTGAGATTTCATTTCACACAGCATATCGTTTTCTTTGAGCAACTCGGTCACATCGGCTGTGGTCAGTTGATCTAACTCCAGTTCACGCTGCATACGCTCAAAATGCGCTTTAAAGGATAAATCCTGTCCCCTCGTCCATACCGCCTGCAAAATGCGATACATGGCATCCACACGCTGTTCTTCAGGCGCACTGTAATACAGTTGTGCCATTTGATAAGTCGCCTGCTCAGTCGGGCGGCAAAACGGCGTAAACGCAACATCAGTACGTTTAGATAAACGTGTTGCCAAACTCCAGTCAAACCAGTCGCGTCCATGATAAGACAAGGGATACACATTCAAATGGATATTGTAATAGGCAGCTAATTCTTCTTTGATATACGCCAATAACAACCAAGAAATCGGGTCTTCCAGTGCAATATACAAATCCAGTTCAGGGTCGAGTGCCTGAATTTCATTAAGTTCTTCGGCATCACTAATTAAATGTTCTCGCCATTCAATGTGATTGATCAAGAAAATAGGATTATCGGTGAGTAATTTTTGTTGTTTTAAACGGCGTGTCAAACGCAATAAATCATCGACCGCATGATATTTACGTCCACCAAACTCAAAATAACTGGCCAATACAGGTGCATCATCAAAAACCCGTTCAGGAAAATCCTGAATTTGATGATGACGGCTGGACATGGCATATAAAGTGCGTAATTTACCCGACTGCTTTTGCCACAGCATGTGAAACACATCTTCGAGTAAATACAAGAAATCCTGACCACGTAACGGCGTATGCCGCAAAATAGCTTCTGCCTGCATTAAGGCCTCTGCAGTCGGTGGTTCAGGGCTATCGTGAAAACTAAAACGGTGTTGTTTGGCAAGAATTTGTGCATCTTGAATACAATAATTTTGCCATTCTGCAGCCGACATTTGATTCGGTGCATCGCCACTTTGCCGCGAAATCACCACGGTTAAAGGTTTTAATTCATCGGCCAGAATATCTTCTAATTGCGGCAACTGCTGTACCGCCAAATAGCTATATACATCATCTAGACGTAAATACACACTCAGTCCGTGTTCCGTGGGCAACACCGCTTGCCGAGATGGTTTTTGATAAAACCAACTCGATCTGATCGGATCGAACCAACGGCGTAACAGTGACATGAGATCAGCCTCTAAAAAGAAAATCCTTGTGGTTTGGGGACAAGCCACATGCAAATCATGTGCGCTCGTCCTTCAATAGTACACAAGGATTTATATCAATTCATATAAAAATGATCAATTAGACCTCTAAATTCAGATCAGTCACTGCACCTTTTTCTGCACCCGATGCCAATTTAGCAAATTTCGCCAATGCACCATGGGTATAGTTTGGCTTTGGTTTGACCCATGCCGCTTTACGTGCTGCCATTTCCTCTTCCGACACATGCCAAGTCATTTCACGGGTTTCGGCATTAATCGAAATTTTATCGCCATTTTTCACCAGACCAATTGGCCCGCCTTCATACGCTTCTGGGGTCACATGCCCAATCACAAAACCGTGACTGCCACCCGAAAAACGTCCATCGGTAATTAACGCGACTGAATTACCCAAACCTTTGCCAATAATTGCAGAAGTTGGTTTCAGCATTTCTGGCATACCCGGGCCACCTTTAGGGCCTTCACCACGAATCACCACCACTTCACCTTCTTGCACTTCACCATCTAAAATGCCGCGCATCGCGCCAATTTCACCTTCAAAAACGCGTGCAGGGCCTTCAAAATACAAGCCTTCTTTGCCTGTAATTTTTGCCACTGCGCCCGTAGGTGATAAGTTGCCTTTTAAAACCACCAAGTGTGAATCTTTTTTGATTGGCGCATCAAACGGTAAAATAATTTGCTGACCTTCAGGATAATCAGCAACATCGGCCAAGTTTTCTGCCAAAGTTTTACCTGTAACCGTTAAGCAAGAACCATCGAGCATGCCTGCATCTAACATACGTTTCATCAATGGTTGAATGCCGCCAATGGCAATCAGCTCCGACATTAAATACTTGCCCGATGGACGTACATCGGCCACCACTGGAGTTTCCTGACCAATACGCACGAAATCATCTAGTGTCAGTTCAACCCCTGCAGAATGTGCCATGGCAATTAAATGCAGTACACCATTGGTCGATCCACCCAAAGCAATCAGCACTTTAATGGCATTTTCAAAGGCAGATTTGGTCATAATGTCACGTGGTTTAATATCCAGACGTAACAGATTCATGACCGCTTCGCCTGCACGTTGGCAGTCATCCATTTTATCTTGAGAAACAGCTTCTTGTGCCGAAGACCCTGGTAAACTCATGCCCAATGCTTCAATGGCCGATGCCATAGAGTTCGCGGTGTACATGCCACCACAAGAGCCTGCACCTGGCAAAGCCACTTCTTCAATTTGTTTGACCTGAATTTCGTTAATTTCACCTTTGGCATGCTGACCCACGGCTTCAAACACCGAAATAATATCGGTATGTCCTGCACCCGGTTTGATGGTGCCACCATACACAAACAAGCCTGGACGGTTTAAACGTGCCAGTCCCATAATGCAGCCTGGCATGTTTTTGTCACAGCCACCAATGGCAATTACACCATCATAAGCCTGACAACCCACCACCGCTTCAATTGAGTCGGCAATGATTTCACGTGAAACCAGTGAATATTTCATGCCTTCGGTGCCGTTAGAAATACCGTCTGAAATGGTGATGGTATTGAAAATAATACCTTTACCACCAGCCTGATTTACGCCTGTTTCTGCTTCGCGCGCCAAGCCGTCAATGTGCATATTACACGGTGTGACATTGGCCCAAGTCGATGCAATTCCAATAAATGGACGAGTAAAATCTTCATCCTTAAAACCCACCGCACGCATCATGGAACGTGCAGGTGCATTTTCAATGCCTTCATAGACTTCGGCTGAATGTTCGCGGATATTCTGTTTACTCATGGCTGATTCCTTAGCAAGATGGGTGAAATGACGTATTCATCATGACAATTTATTTTTCATTGTATCGAAAGCAGGCAGGATGTAAACGAAAATGCCTGTCTAATTTCATCGCTCAAATTTGCTGCGATACTGACATCGCTCATTGCAGACACATAAAAAAGCACCCCAATTTTGGAGTGCTTTTTTGTAGCAGCTTAAATTGCCAAGTACTGCTTAGATTTCACGTACCGCACCTTTTGCCGCACTGGTGGTATGCATGGCATAAGCTTTCAACGCTTTAGAAATTTTACGTGGACGTTCTTCTGCAGGATGCCAGCCTTTAGCTTCTTGCGCTTCACGACGTGCCGCCATAGTTGCGTCATCTACCGCCAAGTGAATGCTGCGGTTTGGAATATCAATTTCGATACGGTCACCATCTTCAACCAGACCAATCGCACCACCTTCAGCCGCTTCTGGAGAAACGTGACCAATTGAAAGACCTGAAGAACCGCCCGAGAAACGACCATCGGTCAGTAAGGCACATTCTTTGCCTAAACCTTTCGATTTCAAATAGCTGGTTGGATAGAGCATTTCTTGCATACCTGGGCCACCACGTGGGCCTTCGTAGCGAATCACCACCACATCACCCGCTGTGATTTTACCGCCCAAAATCGCGTCTACAGCAGCATCCTGACTTTCAAAAACACGTGCTGTGCCGTTGAATTTCAAAATGGAATCATCCACCCCTGCAGTTTTTACAATACAGCCATCTAAAGCAATATTGCCGTAAAGTACCGCCAAACCACCATCTTTAGAGAAAGCGTGTTCTGCATTACGAATCACACCATTGTCACGGTCACCATCTAAACGTGAATAGTAACGGTCTTGTGAGAATGCTGTTTGGGTGGGTACGCCGCCCGGTGCAGAACGGAAGAACTGGTAAACGTCTTCATTTTCGGTACGGATGATGTCCCATTTATCCAAAGCATCTTTTAAAGTCGCTTCGTGAACTGTGCCTACTGAAGTGTCCAATAAACCTGCGCGATCCAGCTCGCCTAAAATAGACATAATGCCACCCGCACGGTGTACATCTTCCATGTGAACATCTTGTTTTGCAGGCGCTACTTTACATAGTACAGGCACTTTACGTGATAAACGGTCAATGTCATCCATGGTGAAATCCACACCTGCCTCATTGGCAGCCGCCAACAAGTGCAGTACGGTGTTGGTTGAACCGCCCATGGCAATGTCCAACGTCATAGCATTTTCATAAGATGCTTTGGTTGCAATTGAACGTGGCAATACGCTGTAATCGTCTTGTTCATAATGGCGTTTGGCCAATTCCACAATCAACTGACCTGCTTTATCAAACAGTTTTTTACGGTTGGCGTGAGTTGCTACAATTGAACCGTTGCCCGGTAAAGATAAACCTAGAGCTTCTGTTAAGCAGTTCATTGAGTTTGCAGTGAACATCCCTGAGCATGAACCACAAGTTGGACATGCAGAACGCTCATATTCAGCAACTTCTTCATCCGTATAGTTGTCATCTGCCGCCACAATCATCGCGTCAATCAAGTCAATCGCGTGTTCATTGCCACGAATTTTGACTTTACCTGCTTCCATTGGGCCGCCAGACACAAACACCACTGGAATGTTCAGGCGCATGGCAGCCATCAGCATCCCTGGTGTGATTTTGTCACAGTTGGATATACACACCATTGCATCGGCGCAGTGTGCGCTGACCATGTATTCTACCGAGTCGGCAATCAAGTCACGCGATGGCAATGAATACAACATGCCGTCATGACCCATGGCAATCCCGTCATCTACAGCAATGGTGTTAAATTCTTTGGCAACACCACCTGCCGCCTGAATTTGCTCTGCCACCATTTGACCGAGGTCTTTTAAATGCACATGGCCAGGTACAAATTGGGTAAATGAGTTGACCACCGCAATAATCGGCTTACCGAAATCTTCGTCTTTCATACCCGTTGCACGCCATAAGCCGCGTGCACCCGCCATATTTCTTCCGTGTGTCGATGTTTTTGAACGATAGTCAGGCATTATAAAGTTCCAACTTGGTTGTGCTGAAATGAATCTGAAATTCATTCTGGCGAAATAATACTGTTTGCAAGATCTGTATCACTGCAAAATAGTTTAAGAGTCTTTCTATTTTACTACAGCTTGAGGTAGTAAGGCTGCTGCTTTACCAACTTTATGATGGATAAAAAGTGACGAGAACCCACAGCACCTTGTTGATCATACTGAATGCAATACAAAACTTTCATGAATAATTTTTAAATTTTGCATTACTAATTTTTATCATAATAATTTATAGCACAGAACAGCCGCAGAGGGGATTTGTTACATCCCTTTCCGACCTTTGAGCTGCAATTTGTTATAATTGCTGCGTTATCTATTTACATGGGTTGATTTCCATTGAAAATCGTTTTTGCGGGTACGCCTGAATTCGCTGCAAGTGCTTTGGCAGCACTCCTGAACACTGAACATGACATTGTCGCGGTCTACACTCAGCCTGACCGTAAAGCGGGACGTGGGCAAAAACTCACTGCTTCAGCGGTTAAACAATTGGCACTGCAACACGATCTTCCTGTCTATCAACCTTTGCATTTTAAATCATCTACTGAAGAAGGTTTAGCGGCCCAACAAGAATTGGCTGCCCTGAATGCCGATGTGATGGTGGTTGCGGCCTATGGTTTAATCTTGCCGCAAGTGGTTTTAGATACTCCTAAATATGGCTGCTTGAATATTCACGGTTCGTTATTGCCACGTTGGCGTGGTGCAGCGCCGATTCAGCGCGCGATTGCCACAGGTGATACCGAAACAGGCATCACCATTATGAAAATGGCTGCAGGCTTAGATACGGGCGATATGATGTATAAAACCCTATGCCCAATTACTGCCACAGACACCTCTGCCACTTTACATGACAAACTGGCGCAGCAAGGTGCCAAAGCAATTGTTGAAGTACTGGCTTCAGAGCAAAAATTGCAAGACTATTTGGCTGCGCGTGAAGTGCAAGATGAAGCCTTGACGGTCTATGCACACAAATTGACCAAAGCCGAAGCACAAATTGACTGGTCACAAACTGCAGCCGAAATTGACCGTAATATCCGTGCCTTTAACCCGTGGCCGGTGGCGTTTATCCCTTTAGATGAAACACAAAACTTGCGCGTTTGGGGTTCAGCATTATCGGATGAATCTGCACAAGGCAAAGCTGCAGGCACAATTTTAAAACTGGACAAACAAGGCGTACACGTCGCTTGTGGCGATCAACAAGCGGTATGCTTAAGCTCGTTGCAATGGCCAGGCGCTAAACCGCTGAATCCTGTGCAAATCATTCAAACTCAAAAACTTCAAACAGGACAAGTTCTCGCATGAGCCATTCTGAATCAGGCAACTCACATTTGAACTTGCGTGCCCAAGTCATCCGTACGCTATTGGCTGTACAACAAGGGCAATCATTGGCGAGCGTTTTACCTGCACATTTAAGTAAAGTCGCAGAACGTGACCGCGCCTTGTTTCATGAACTGGTTTTGGGCACTTTGCGTCAATGGTATGCCCTAAAAAGCATTACTTTGCCGCTGTTGGTGAAACCACTCAACAATGAAACTGTTGAAACCTGTTTATATGTCGGCTTATATCAAGTGCTTTGTACTCGTGTAGCCAGTCATGCCGCAATTTCTGAAACCGTAACTGCAGCCAAACAATTGGGCTATCAAGCACTCAGCGGTGTGGTGAATGCAATTCTGCGTCGTGTTTCACGTGAAACATCGGAATTTCAAAAGGCTTTGGCGCAGGCACATGGTTTGCCAAGTTGGTTGTATAAACGTCTGAAAAAAGATTGGCCTGAACAACAAGAACAACTGACGCAAACTTTAAAGCAAACCGCGCCTCTGACTTTAAGAGTCAATACACGCCAAATCAGCCGCGATGACTATTTAGAAATTTTGCAGGAACAAGAGATTGCTGCAGAAGCTTGCACCGTGTCTGAAGTCGGTATTGTGATGCTGCAAAATGTGCACATTCCTGACTTACCTGGTTTTGATGAAGGCGTATTTTCCGTTCAGGATGAACATGCCCAACTGTGTGCAACGCTCTTGCCAAATTTAGATGGCAAAGTCGTGGTCGATGCCTGCGCAGCACCCGGCGGTAAAACAGCGCATCTGCTCGAAAAATTTCAGCCTAAAAAATTGATTGCCTTAGATCAGGATGCCAAACGTCTGTTACGTGTCAGCGAAAACCTAGAACGTCTGCAACTGAATCAAGAAGCGCAAGTTGAAATTTTGGCTGCCGATGCAACCACATGGAATGCCAGTGAAGCAGTGGACTGTATTGTATTGGATGCACCGTGTTCTGCAATTGGAGTCTTGCGTCGCCATCCAGATATTCGTTTGCTGCGTCAATCTAGCGATATTCAGCAAACGGTGGCATTACAGCAACAGATTTTGCAGCAGATGTGGCAGCAACTCAAAGTTGGTGGCACCTTGCTTTACATTACCTGCTCGGTTTTAAAAGCCGAAAATGAACAGCAAATGCAGCAATTCTTTGCCGAACATCAAAATGCCAAAGAAGTCAAAATTGAGGCAGATTGGGGCATTCCACAACTGTATGGACGCCAATTATTGCCGCAACAAGGACGCGGGGATGGTTTTTATTATTGTCGTATTGAAAAAACCGCCTAAGCTGTTTCTGTTTTAACGATTCTTCTCATTTAATAGCCTTTCCAAAAAAATAACCCTTGAATCAATCAAGGGTTAATTTAGGGTCTGTTGACACTTCGTCTATGTTTGCGACGACGCATATTTTTTAGCTGATATAAGGCATGGGACAGGAAATTTAGTCATTCTAAATGACTGGCACATAACGCAATAGCAGCAAAAAATATGCTTGTCCTTCGCTGCGCCTTGCGCTGCAAACAAAGCAGTGCTTGTTTTTGCTCAGGCTGTGCAATGCCTTACAACATTGCACTCGTTCAGTAAAATGCTTAGTCTTCAAGTTCATCTGGGTTTTTGATCAGGTGAATCATCGCCAAAACCAAACCACCCCAAAGTACCACTGTTGAAATAATCAACATCACCAATGCAGATGTATTCATCTTATTTCTCCGCTGCGTCGTGATCTTTTAAGCGGCTAAGCAATACCGCGCCAATAATAAAGAGCACCACGGTACCACCACCCACGGTGAGTAAAATGTGTAATGGATAACCACCATAGCCTTCTGCAAAAATAGATTTAAGGGTTAAACCTAAAGCCACGAGCAATGAAAGCGGCGTCACGATGGTTAACAGGAAATTCCAGCCCCAACCCAATTTAATGCTTGAGTATTGGTTAACGTGTTGCTGTAACTCTTTGAGCAATGGACGACGGAACCAAGTCACCAAAATGATCGACAATAAACCACCACCAACAATACCAATGTTGTTGGCAAAGTAGTCAATGATGTCGACAAAAGTAATCGCGCTGTGGGTAGAGAATAAAATGGTTGAAACAATAGCTGAACCACCCGCAATAATGGTTACTGCACGCTTACGCGACCAACCCAGCTTGTCTTGGAACGCAGCAATGGGCACTTGCAGAATACTCACCATTGAGGTCACCCCTGCAACCGTCAATGAAGCGAAGAATAAGAAACCAAATAAATCGCCACCTGCACCCAAGCTTGAAATGATTTTCGGGAATGCAATAAAGGCTAAACCAATACCGCCAGAAACCACTTCATCTACCGATGAACCTGCGCTGTACGCCATGAAACCAAGCGCAGCAAAAATACCAATACCCGCTAAAATTTCAAAAGATGAGTTTGCAAGTGCAACCACCAAGCCTGAACCAGTCAAGTTGGTTTTACGTTTTAGGTAAGATGAGTAGGTCAACATAATCCCGAAACCCACTGAAAGTGAGAAGAAGATATGACCAAAGGCAGCTAACCATACTTTATAGTTCGCCATCGCTTCCCAGTTAGGCGTAAAGAAAGCATTTAAGCCATCGACTGCACCCGGTAAACGTAACGCTTGAACCACAAGAATAGAGAATAAAATCACCAAAAGTGGCATAAAGATTTTATTTGACAGCTCAACCCCTTTTTTCACCCCGCCGTATAAAATGAACATCACCACCGTCCATACGATGACCAAGCCAATAAATAAAGTAGGTACAAAACCAAAGGCTAAGCCTTCACCATTTTGTAAGTAGCTTGTGAAAAAGAATTTTTCAGTGTCTGTTCCCCATTGCTGACCAATGGAATAGAACATATAACTACCTGCCCAAGACAATACGCTGGCATAGTAAATACCAATCAGTAAAGTCACCATCACCTGCCACCAGCCCAATGCTTCACTGTTCATGAGCTTTTTATAAGCGGTTGGTGGTGCTTTACGGTATTTATGTCCGACTGCATAGTCCAAAAACAGCAATGGCAAACCTGCGGCAAAGATCGCAATTAAATAAGGGATTAAAAATGCGCCGCCGCCATTTTCATAGGCAACATAAGGGAAACGCCAAATATTGCCCAACCCGACCGCAGAACCAATGGCTGCGATAATAAAGCCTGATCGCGCGGACCAACTCTCACGAGAATCTGTCATAGAACACCTAAACTTCAGGCTATTTTTTGCTGCTTGTTTTTTAATTCTGACCTTTTATATAAATAACTTGCTTTTTCATTAGCTTAAATTTACTTTATATAACGGTACTTTAGCGCACGCAAAAAATATCCTGCAAAAAATGAAAATCTGGGTGTTTGCTTTAGAGTCACACCTTTTGAGCATCAAATTCTAAAGGTCAAACAGCGAAATATTCGGAAAATCTTGCTTAAAGTCTTTGCCCAATATTGCGCTTTTGTATGGCTTAACAATACTCATTTTTGAACAATTTTTCTGTAAATTCTGCTTAGAAAGATGCTTTTTGTATGCATTTTTTTAATCAAACGTTCAAATTCCACTCCATTTTGACTTGATTTTTTGGTTATAAGTCATATAACTATTTGGAATGTAATGTTGGTGCTATTTGAGTTGTTTTACTTTTCATCTATTATAGCAGCGCTGTAGCTTATTATTCACCAAACCACAGCGCTGTAATCAATCATCTCAAAATTCAGAGTTAACTCATCCTTTCTCTTTATTTATAACGATGCATCATTAGATCAGATACTTAACGCTTAATTACCAATAAACGCTCTTCCTGCATATCCCGAATAGCAGATTGAATCCCTTCACGCCCTAAACCCGAATCTTTCACGCCACCATAAGGCATATTGTCCACACGGAACGATGGAATATCATTAATAATCACCCCACCAACTTGTAACTGATCCCATGCATACAGCATTTTTTCCAAGCTTTGTGTATAAATACCCGCCTGTAAACCAAAACGGCTTTGGTTAATATGTGTAATTCCTTGTTCAAAAGATGAATATTTTTCCAAAATGGCAACAGGGCCAAAAACTTCATCTTTATAAACTTCCAAGTTTGGATCGACCTGTTCCAATAAAGTCGGTTCAAACATCACACCTTTCAGCTCGCCACCTGCCAATATTTTTGCGCCTTTTTTCACCGCTTTATCAATCCACTTTTTCAAGCGCTGCGCTTCAGCTTCCTTAATCATTGGCCCGACCAAAGTGCTGTCTAAATCAGGATCTGCCGCTTTAATTTTCTTGAGCTGGCTCACAAGTTTCTTTTTCAGTTCGGCATATACGTCAGCATGCACCAAAATACGTTGCACACTAATACACACCTGCCCAGCATGATTATACGCACCACCAATTAAGCGATGAATCAATGCATCATTCAATTCAGTATCGGGTTCAATCATCACTGCTGCATTGCCGCCCAACTCTAGCGTTACTTTTTTGCGTCCTGCGCGGGCTTTCATATCCCAACCCACCACATCTGAACCAGTAAAACTGAGCAGTTTAAAGCGGTCATCTGTCACTAAAACATCAGCTTGTTCACGCTCACAAGGCAATACCGAAAACGCACCTTTAGGTAAATCTGTTTCTGCCAACACTTCTGCAATTTTCAATGCTGAAATAGGCGTGGCACTGGCAGGTTTTAATACAAAAGGACAACCTGCGGCAATCGCAGGTGCAATTTTATGTGCAGTTAAATTCAACGGAAAATTAAAAGGACTAATCAAAGACACGGTACCAATGGGTACATGCTTAACCATCCCTTGATAATTCGCAGCAGCAGCCGTCACTGCCAACGGCAAAATACGCCCTTCATCTAGTTGTGACACCGCATCTGCCGCAATTTGGAAGGTATTAATTAAACGCTCGACTTCTGCCATCGCAGCCAAACGTGGTTTTCCACCTTCGGCAATTAAAATTTCGACCAATTCTTCACGCATGTTTTGAAAACGCTGCACACAATGCAACAGAATTTTTTGTTTTTGAAAGGGCTGTAATTTTGCCATTTCAGCTTCTGCTTTTACGGCTGCACGAATGGCCTTTTCAATACTTTTTTCATCGGCAAGTGCAACACGCGCATATACTTTTTGAGAATATTTATGCTGAACGGCTAACCATTGCCCTGTTTCTACGGCTTTATTGGCAAGATAGAGCGGGTAATCGACAGGTGGATGGGTATTTTGCATACTGAAATCCTCTATTTTTGGCGCGAATTAGGCTATATTTTTACAAGAATTTTGATTCAAGAAAATGTATGATGCGCTAAGTTGGACAATATTTCACATGATTTTTTGTCACGAGAACATCACAACACTAAACCATTCATCCCAAATGATGATGAAAAATACTAGGGTTTATATGCTTACATTACAACGTTTTGCTTTAGCATGCAGTTTAATTGGTTGTTCAGCGGTTCATGCCGATATTATTGGGGTAAAAGCCAGTGTAGATTATTGGAAATATAGCGCAGACTGGAATCAGGCTCAGTTATCACCAAACTTAGATAACGATTTTGCCTTACCCTTTACTCTGGCAGTAGAACATCCTGTTCCTTTTTTACCCAATGCCAAAATTAAGCATGCCAATTTGCAGGCCGAAAGCGAGCAAAGCGCTGCTGGTGTAAAAATCAATCAACTAGATTTAGATTACTCAGACTTCATTTTATATTATGAAATTTTAGATAACATTGTTGCCGCAGATGTTGGATTTGGTGCCAAAGTACTTGAAGGCGACTTAAGATCGAATTTGTTTTCGACACAAGACGTCAGTGAAACTTTACCTATGCTGTATGCAGAAGCAGCGGTCAAATTACCATTTACAGGTTTAAGTGCCAAAGCTGAAGCTAACTATGCCAAAAATAGCGACAATGAAGTTCGTGATGCTCAGGCAGAAATTAAATATAACTTTATAGATGCCATTTTAGTCGATGTTGGTTTAAAAGCAGGTTATCGCATTTTAGATATTAAGCTCAATCAAGATTCCAATCAGGAAACTCAATTAGAGTTTAAAGGCCCATATTTAGGCTTAGAAGCACATTTCTAAATATTTGATATTTAAATAAATTTAAAACCCTTAAATTATGTTTAACCCGAATTACGGATAAGAAAAGCCCTTGAAAAAAAGGTAGTTAGAGCCATTTAGAAAGTTACGACACAACCCAAAGGCTCTAACTACCATGTACGATTTTACAGAAATTTTTTGTATTGTTGA